>JAOUPW010000329.1 GCA_029879665.1 Rhodospirillales bacterium
GGAGAGCAAGAACAATGAATACGAAGGATCGCGGTTATCGCGATTTGCACGATCACATCCGGGCGCTGGATGATGCCGGTTTATTGATTACCGTCGACCGGGAAATCAACAAGGACACCGAGTTACATCCCCTGGTCCGCTGGCAGTACCGCGGCGGGATACGCGAAGCCGACCGCAAGGCTTTTTTGTTCAAGAACATCGTGGATGGCAAAGGCCGGAAATACGATATTCCGGTGGTCGTCGCGGCGATGGCCGGGTCACGGGCGATCTACAGCGTCGGCATGGAGGCCCCGGTCGAAGAGATCGGCGAAAAATGGGCGGCGGCGATTGCCAATCCCATCGAGCCCGTCGTTGTCGACGAGGGGCCGTGCCACGAAGTAGTTCTTACGGGCGATGATTTGTTGGGCGAGGGGAACGGCCTTGACGCCCTTTCAATTCCCATCTCGACCCCGGGATTCGACAGCACGCCGACCCTTAGCGCCACCAACTGCATCACCCGCGACCCCGACACGCTTATACAGAACATGGGAACCTATCGGGCGGGGTTGAAGGCCCCGAACCGGTTGGCCATGCGCATGGCGACGCGGGTTGGCGGTGCCGGCGGTTACGTGCATTGGAAAAAATACAAGGCCCGCGGCGAACGGATGGAAATTGCCGTGGTTCTCGGCTGCCCGCCCTTCGTCGCCTACATGGGGCCGCAGAAACTGCCGCTGGATGTGGATGAACTCGCGGTTGCAGGCGGCCTGGCGGGCGCTCCCATCCGAATGGTCAAGGCAAAGACCGTCGACCTGATGGTGCCGGCCGACGCGGAAATCGTGCTTGAAGGGTTTATCGATCCGGAAGTCCTGGAACCGGAAGGTCCTTTTGGCGAGTCGCACGGCCACATCGCGCTGGAAGAATACAACATGCCCATGCAGATCACGGCGATCACCCGCAAGAAAAATCCCATCATTCCGTCCTATATCAGCCAAGTCACCCCTTCGGAATCGAGCATCATCCGGGGCGTTGCCTATGAGCCGCTGTTTCTCAATCACCTGCGCGGCACCCTGGGTATCCGGAGCATCAAATCGGTGTCGCTCCATGAACCGTTGACCTCGGTTCTCAGGGTCACCATCCTGATTTTCGAGAAGGGGGCCCCGCGATCCGAAATCTGGCGCGCTCTTTACGGCGCGGCTTCCTTCAAGGGCGATTGTTCCAAGATCACGATTGCGGTCAACGAAGATATCGATCCGAAAAACGCCGATGCCATCTTGTGGGCGCTCGCCTATCGCCACAATCCGGTCGACGATGTGGTTATTCTGCCCCATCGCGGCTTGGGACACGGCCCGGTTCGCGAACATGGCGACGGCGAGGAATCGACCCTGTTGATCGATGCGACGATGAAGGGCGACATGCCACCGTTGGCACTGCCGACCAAACCCTATATGGAACACGCGAAAGAGCTTTGGGAAGAGATGGGCCTGCCGCCGATCAATCCGGAATCGCCCTGGCACGGCTATTCCCTCGGCGACTGGTCCGACAAGTGGGAACAAGCCGCGCTTAACGCCGTCCAGGGCAACTACCTGGCGAACGGCGAGGAGACCCTGGCCCGGCAAGTGCGCCGGCCCGATTTTCCACCCGAAACCTCGGTCCGCGCAATAGAAGACGGTTGGGATTAGTCAAACATGAAACCAGCGCCATTTGGATACACGCTTGCCAAGAGCATCGACGAGGCCGTCGCGATGCTCGAAGAAGGCGACGGTGAGGCCATGATCATCGCCGGCGGGCAAACCTTAATGCCGATGTTGGCCTTGCGCATGGCCCGGCCCGAGAGTGTCGTTGATATTAACGGTATCGAAGAACTGGTCGGTATCGAAGACGGCAACGGCGAAGTGGTTATCAAAGCCTGCACGCGCCAGACGGCGGCGCTGGAATCGCCGATTGTCGCCGAACGGCTGCCCCTGCTGGCGAAAGCGATTGCGTTCGTCGGCCATCAGCAAACCCGCAATCGCGGCACGGTCGGCGGCAGCCTGTCCCTCGGCGACCCGGCATCGGAGATCCCGCTTGCGACGCTTGCCCTGGACGGTCATGTGACTCTCAGAAGCGTCAACGGAAGCCGGATCGTGCCGATCGGCGAATTTTTTGTCGGACCGATGATGACGGCGTGTGAAGGCAACGAACTTATGGTGAGCATCCATTTCCCCTGTTGGCCGGACGGGGAACGGATCGGCACCAGTTTTCACGAAGTCAACGAAAGGCATGGGGACTTTGCGATTGTCGCCGTCGCCGCGCAGATTCACCTGGACGCCAACGGCATCTGCACGCGAGCGGCGGTCGCCATCGGCGGGGCACACGATCGTCCGCTACGGATTCCGGGTTTGGAAGCCAAACTGGTTTCGAACAAGATCGACAAGAAAATCATTCAATCCGCTTTAACGGAAATTTCAATGGCCATCGAACCCTTCGACGATCAACACGCCAGCGCCGATTACCGCCAGCACACGGCGCAGGTCCTTGCCGAACGGGCCCTAACCGACGCAGTGGCGGACGCAAGTGGAGTTCAGCAATGAATAGGCACGATATTGCCCTAACCGTAAACGGGAAAACGGTCACCGGGACGGTGGAGCCCCGGATGTCCCTGCTGGATTTCCTGCGCAGCGAAATTGGGCTGACCGGCACCCATATGGGGTGTGAACACGGCGTCTGCGGCGCCTGTTCGGTGCTTCTCGACGAAGTGCCGGTCCGTTCCTGCCTGATTCTCGCCGTGCAGGCCCATAACCACAATATCACCACGGTTGAAGGATTGTGCAACGAGGACGGCTCGACCGGCGATCTTCAGGATGCCTTTCGCGACGCCCACGGTATGCAGTGCGGGTATTGCACGCCCGGCATGTTGATCTCGGCCCATGCATTGCTGGAAAAAAATTCCAACCCCTCGGTCGACGACATCAAGGAGGCCATCGGCGGCAACCTGTGCCGCTGCACGGGATATGTGCAAATAATCGAGGCCATTCAACTGGCCGCCAGCCGCAAAATGGAAGCGGGGCAGTGATGGCCGACAGAGGAAGCAATCTTCGATACGTCTCGCGCAAGCGGCGGGTCAAGGAAGACAAGCGGTTCGTTTCCGGGACCGGCAATTATGTACAGGATGTGGTGCTGCCCAACACCAAGCACGCCGCCGTCCTGCAAAGCCCATACCCGAATGCCCGTATTCTGTCCATCGACAAGGCGGAAGCCGAAGCCCTGGCGGGCGTTCACGTGGTCCTCACCGGCGAGGAACTGGCGGAGCATATCAATCCGATCCGCCTCGGCCTCAAGCTGCCCGAGGTGAAGTGGTATCCGCTGGCCGTCGGCACGGCCCGCTATGTCGGCGAATGGGTGGCCGTGGTCGTCGCTGACAATCCCTATATCGCTGAAGACGCCCTTGAGTTGATCAATGTGGATTACGAGCCGCTTGAACCGATCATGGATCCTGAAGAGGCGTTTGTGGAAAAATCCCGACTGGTGCATCCCGGGCATGGGTCAAATGTTTTGTATCACGGGCATTTCACCTGGGGCGAGGTCGAGGACGATTTCGCCGCCGCGGACGAAACCCTGTCCTTCCGTGCACGT
>JAOUPW010000330.1 GCA_029879665.1 Rhodospirillales bacterium
GCCCAGTTACGGCCTGCCCAACCCGGAGATGAAGGAGGCCATAATCCTAACCGCGCGCGAGGAAGGAATCCTTCTTGATCCGGTCTATACCGGGAAAAGCATGGCAGGCGTTATTGGATTGATTCGAAAAGGTTTTTTTCAAAATAACGAGAATGTCGTTTTTCTGCATACGGGAGGAACCGCAGCCTTGTTCGCCTATGGGGATGAACTTGGGAAGCTTTAACCCGGACCCGGCAATTATCAGGTTTTAAATATGAAATAATTCCCGTATCATCCTAGAAACAAAAGCAAAACTAAGAATCGTTCTATAATAACAACCTTATGGGAGGTCTCATGTTCAGAAAAATCGGAATTTTTGCCGCTGCGATCGCGGTTTTTGCCTTCTCGAATATTGCCGAGGCTAATGAACTCTACGGTACCCTGAAAAAAATCAAAGACAATGGCACCATCGTTCTCGGCCACCGGGAAGCATCTGTCCCGTTCGCCTATATCGGACCCGATGGCAAACCCATCGGTTATTCCATGGATCTTTGTTACAAGGTCATTGATCAGATTAAAACCGAACTCAACATGCCGAACCTCAACGTCAAGCTGGTTCCCGTTACCTCGCAAACACGGATACCGCTTCTCGCCAACGGCACCATCGATATCGAGTGCGGCTCCACCACCAACAACCTGACCCGCTCGAAGCAGATCGATTATCTGGCCATCACGTTTATTACCGGCACCAAACTGGCGGTGAAAAAGGGATCCGGAATCAAGGAAATTGAAGATCTGAACGGGAAAGCTATCGCGCTGTCGCTGGGCACCACCAACGAAAAGGCGATCAAGGCGACCGCGGAAAAACTCGGGCTCAATATCAAGTACCAGATGGTCAAAGACCATCCGCAAGGATGGCTCGCCCTTGAAACCGGCCGTGTGGACGCCTATGCGTCTGATCATTCCCTTCTGTATGGCCTGATCAGCAAATCCAAGGAACCCTCGAAGTATGACGTCGTCGGCCGTTTCCTCAGCTACGATCCCTACGGCATAATGATCCGCCGTGATGATTCGGCCATGCGCCTTCTCGGCAACACCGTTCTCGCCGACCTCATGCGCTCGGGCGATATGCGGAAGATTTACGACAAGTGGTTCGATCCCGGACCGACCAATATCAATATGCCCATCAGCGATACGCTGAAAACGGCCTTTGAAATCCAAGCCCTGCCCCACTAGGCAGATAATCGGGAGGCGCCACAACGCCTCCCGATTTTGCATTTGGAATAAATCTTGTTAAGCCTTAATCCGTTTGATGTGGCTACCAGAGTGTATTCATGGAAATGAAATACAATTGGGACTGGTCCGTCCTGCTGTGCCGTGACGGCTGCGTGCAACCCTATTTCGATTGGATTTTATCCGGTCTCGGCTGGACGGTCGTCGTCTCATTCGCCGCCTGGATAATTACCTTCACGTTGGGTTCGATCATCGGTATCGCGCGGACGGTGGATCAACCCGTGATCAAGGGGATTGCCACCGTTTACGTGGAATTTTTCCGCAATATTCCCCTTCTGGTGCAGATGTTCATTTGGTATTTCGTGGTACCGGAACTTCTGCCGGAAGATTGGGGGCGCTGGGTCAAACGCGACCTGCCCCTGCCCGAATACTGGACCGCCATCGTCTGTCTCGGCATGTATCACGCTTCGCGCACCGCCGAGCAGGTCCGCGCCGGCATCGAATCCATCCCCCAGGGCCAAACCTACGCCGGCCTCGCCATGGGACTGACGCGGTTTCAAGTCTACCGCCACGTACTCCTTCCCGTCAGCTACCGCATCATTATTCCGCCGCTGACCAGCGATTTCATGGGGATCTTCAAAAATTCATCCGTGGCCCTGACCATCGGTGTCCTAGAATTGACGGCGCAAAGCCGCCAGATCGCCGAATACACCTTCAACATTTTTGAAGTTTTTACTGTCGCCACCCTTCTCTACATAACCGTGACGATGATCGTGGTTACCATCATGCGCCATGTCGAAGCAAAGGTCCGTATCCCCGGCACCATCGCCATGGGGGAGAAGCCCTGACATGATCGACAATTTCGATTTCCAGATCATTCTCGCTTCATTACCCATCCTGATGGATGGCATGGGAATCACTCTGCTGCTGACCGTGATCGCTATTGTCGGGGGGATTGTTTTCGGAACGCTGTTGGCCTTGATGAGATTATCCCGATTCCGGGTTCTGTCATTCATCTCCGGCCGCTATGTGGACGCCTTCCGTGCGACGCCATTGATTTTGGTAATTTTCTGGTTCTATTTCGCCGTGCCTATCGTTATCGGCCGACCGATCGGGGGGCTTTATTCCGTCCTGATCGCCTTCACCTTGTTTGAGGCCGCTTATTACAGCGAAATTATTCGCGCCGGGATACAGAGCGTCACGCGCTCGCAGATCTATGCCGGGTTGGCCCTCGGCCTGACCCAGGGGCAAACCATGCGCCACATTATTTTACCGCAAGCATTCCGCAACATGGTCCCGGTCCTCCTGACCCAGGCAATTGTTTTGTTTCAAGACACATCGTTGGTTTACGTGGTTGGCCTCAAGGATTTCCTGACCGCCGCGGACCTGGTTGCCGTTCGCGATAACCGGGTGGTGGAAATGTACGTGACGACGGCAGTGGTATATTTCTTGATCTGTATTGCAGGATCGATCTTCGTCAAAAAACTTCAGAGACAGTATTCCATATGATAGAGCTTCAAAACGTCAGCAAATGGTACGGCGAGTTCAAAGTCCTAACGGATTGTTCCACCTCCGTCGACAAGGGGGATGTGGTGGTCATCTGCGGGCCGTCCGGGTCGGGTAAATCAACCCTGATTAAATGCGTCAACGGGCTTGAGCCGTTCCAGGAAGGAACCATTACCGTTGATGGAATTTCGGTCGGAGACAAAGGCACAGACCTTCCCAAACTGCGCTCTCGGATCGGCATGGTGTTTCAGAATTTCGAATTGTTTCCCCATATGACGGTTTTGCAAAACATCGCCATCGCCCAAGTCAAAGTGCTGGGCCGCGACCAGGCGGCGGCCGAGGAACGGGGCCTGCAACTTCTCGAGCGAGTGGGTTTGACCGAGCATGCGCAAAAGCACCCGGCTCAGCTGTCGGGCGGCCAGCAGCAGCGGGTCGCCATCGCCCGCGCGCTCGCCATGGACCCTATCGCCATGCTGTTCGATGAGCCGACCTCGGCGCTGGACCCGGAAATGATCAACGAGGTTCTCGACGTCATGGTCGAACTGGCCCAGGAAGGCATGACCATGATGGTGGTGACCCACGAAATGGGGTTTGCGCGGAAAGTGGCCGACCGGGTGATTTTCATGGACGAAGGCGCCATCGTCGAGGACGCCACCAAGGAAGATTTCTTCGGCACGCCGCGCAGCGACCGGGCGCAGTTGTTCTTATCGAAGATTCTGCATCATTAAATTCAGCGCAACGCCTTCTCAGGCGTTGTAATCAAGTCCCCAATCCCGATAGCGGTCGGGATCATCGCCCCACTTTTCGCGCACCTTGACGAACAGGAACAAGTGCACACGGGTCTCGAAGATCTCTTCCAGCTCTTTTCTCG
>JAOUPW010000331.1 GCA_029879665.1 Rhodospirillales bacterium
GGGCGAATGCAAAAGAGCACCTGTTGCCCATTCCGCCAACCGGCGAGGACGGCATGCACCAACAGTCCTGGTTTCTTGAAAGTTTCATGAACCTGCCGGAAGATCTAGAAGAAGCCGCCGCATCCGGCAAGCGACTGGTAATTATTTGGGAGCAAAGGGGCTGCCCTTATTGCAAACGCATGCATGAAGTGAACCTGCGCATTCCCCGGATCGTCGATTACATAAAGAAAAATTTCAACGTCATACAGTTGAACATGTGGGGGGATCGTGAAGTCACCGATTTCGACGGTGAAGTGCTTACCGAAAAGAATTTGGCGAACAAGTATGGTGTCCTGTACACGCCGACTCTGCAGTTCTTTCCGGAAAACCTGAAAAAAGTTGGCGGAAATCCTGGGCATAAGGCCGAGGTTCTACGCATTCCCGGATACTTCAAACCTTTCCACTTTTATTTCCTTTTCCATTACGCTTTTAAGAAAGGCTACGAACAGGAACCCAATTTTCAACGGTGGTTGGGCGGCATAGGAAAACGGCTGGATGAGAAAGGGATCAAGTACGACCTGTGGTCCGACGATCTGCCGGAAGGACTGCCGAAAGATCTATGACCTCCCTACAGACGGTGTCCTCATTGGAACTGATTACCATTCATCACCGGTTTTGCGGCCCGCCTGGGTCCGCGAACGGTGGTTATGCCTGCGGCATGCTGGCCGGGTTTATCGACGGCATCGCCGAGGTTACCTTGCTGCGGCCGCCACCGTTGGACGTGCCGATGGACGTCGATCCGCGGCCCGATGGTGAAGTGCATCTGTTAGGAGACGGCGAAATTATTGCCAAGGCGACGTCGGCGTCTTTTGATCTGGAAATCCCCGAGGCGCCGACATGGGACGAAGCCCGGGAGGCATCGAAATCTTACTCCGGCTTTAACGACGATAACGCGTTTCCCACCTGTTTCGTCTGTGGCCCGAAGCGCAAGGCGGGGGACGGTCTGCAGATTTTCGCCGGAAATTTGGCCGGAACCGATCACCTTGCCGCACCCTGGATTCCCGGTGCGGATCTGGCGGATGAGAACGGCTTTGTAAAACCGGAATTTATCTGGAGCGCGCTGGATTGCCCCGGCGGTTATGCCGTGATCGACCGGGTCAAGGCCCCGGCCGTTCTGGGCCGCATGTCGGCAAAAATCATTAACCCCTTGCGCCCGGGCCAGCCGTGCATCGTCATGGGGTGGCCCATATTATCGGCCAAATCCAAGAAAAGCCGCAAACACTTTGCGGCGACGGCATTGTTTACGGAGGAGGGGAAACTGATCGGGTCCGCCAAGGCGACCTGGTTCGTGCTCGACTCTGCAGGTTTTGAATCTGAAGACTGATCAGCCGATCCGGGTGAATACTGGGAAGGTTTCAAGTAGCCACTGGGAAGCATCCGACAGCTTGCCGGTAAAAATGGCGATACCGGTCACGATCAGCAATAGTCCGATGGTCACTTCAACCTTGTGCATATGCTTGCGGAATTTGCTCATGAATGTCATGAACGGTTTGACCGCTAGGGCTGCGATCAGGAAGGGAACCCCGATTCCGGCGGCGTAGGCGGCGAGAAGCGAGGTTCCATACCAGACGGAATCATTGCCGGCGGCGATCATCAGGATCGTTGCCAGGATCGGCCCGACACAAGGGGTCCAGCCAAAAGCAAAGGCCAGACCCAGGATGTAAGATCCAATCAGCCCGGCGGGCTTGTTTTCGAGATGGAAGCGTTTCTCGAAATTCAGAAAGCCAATTTTAAACACCCCCATGTAATGAAGGCCGAATATGACGATGACGACGCCGGCGATCTTGCTGAGAACGGTGATATTTTGGGCAATAAGCCCGCTGAGCGCCGTCGCCGTCGCGCCGAGCAGAATGAAGACGGTGGCAAAGCCCAGGACGAACGTGAGGGAGGAAAAAAACACTCGTCTCGCCAGGGCCTGATCGATGCCGCCTTCCGCCGTCAACTGATCGAGCGACGCGCCGCCGAGAAAGCAGATGTAGGCAGGAATCAGCGGCAGGACGCAGGGGGAGACGAAGCTGATAAGCCCGGCGAGCAAAGAGCCCATATAAGTGATTTGAAAAGGATCCATGGGTATCTTTAAATCTTTATAATCCACGAAATCAACTCACAAGGCCGTGCCTGAAGAGTGATTACGCTCCGACCACCTTTATCGATTTATTTTCAGGGACGTTGACGGTTTTTTTCCGTTTAATGTAATTGCTGACCACATCGTAAATCGGCGGTCCCTGGGTGCCTTCATTCACCGAAGCCCAGCCGCTGACCACGTAGGTTTTCTTGGCATCGATGGGTTCGCCCGTGGACAGCAGGGTCATATTGGAAATTCGGTTGCCCATGGATTTTCCGAGATCGATGGTGTAGCCCATGCCACCGACCCGCACCATGTCGCCGCCCTGTTGGTAGTAGGGATCTGGATTGAAGATGTTGTCGGCGACGTCCTCGAAAATCACCTTGAGGAATTCCCCGGTGAATTCATTGCGGTAGCAATTTGGATAGGTAAGGCCGGTTTGGGAAAAGACATCGTCTACGGTGATGTTTTCGCCCGGCGGCAGGGTCCGTCCCCAACGGAATCCCGGCGACAATGCAATCTGCGCGTCCCGTTCCTCGAGCATGGCCTGACAAATCAGGTCATCGAAAGTGCCGTTGAAATTTCCGCGCCGGAAGAGAAGGGAATCGGTTTTGCCGAGGACCGTGTTGACGGTTTTTTCAAACGGGGCACGGATGTTCTTGACGACGGCGTCGATTTCCGGGTCCGGCGTGATTACATCGGAAAAGATCGGCATCAGTTTGTAGCTGAAATCGACCACCTTCTTGTTTTTGACTTCCAGATCCATGCGGCCCAGGAATTTTCCGTGCGATCCGGTCGCCACCAGCAGGGTGTCCTTGACCTTGATTACACCGGGGATGGCGTCGTGGGTATGCCCGGTGAGAATAACGTCGATCCCTTCCACCCGGGACGCGAGTTTGCGGTCCACGTCGAAGCCGTTATGGCTGGCAAGCACAATCAGTTCGGCGCCATTCTTTTGTGCGTTCCTGACATGCTCCTGAACAAGCTCTTCCTGAATGCCAAAGGACCAGCCGGGAATCAGATAGCGGGGATTGGCGATAGGGGTGTAGGGGAAGGCCTGACCGATGACTGCCACCTTGACACCGCCACGATCGAAATAAGCGGTGTTTTCGAACACCGGTTCTTCGAAATCCGTATCGCGCACGTTTCCGGCGAGGAAGGGGAATTTCAGTTTTTCGATTAGTTCCTTGACCCGTGCTTCGCCGTAAGTGAATTCCCAGTGCGCGGTCATGACATCGACGCCAAGGGCGTTCATCGCGTTGACCATGTCCTCGCCTTTGGTCTGAAGCGCCGTGTACGATCCCTGCCAAGTATCTCCGTTATCGATCAGGATGGTGTTATCGGGCCGTTCGGCGCGGCTGGCCTTGATCAGGGTCGCCATCTGCGCGAGGCCGCCGATCTTGCCGTAATCCCGGGCCAGGGTGGCGTAATCATGGCTGGAAAAGGCATAGGCTTCGGGGGAACCGGGCTTGAGGTTGAAA
>JAOUPW010000334.1 GCA_029879665.1 Rhodospirillales bacterium
CCTTGGCCTGCGCCGGTCATTCGCCGTCAGCCGCCGTAGAAGACGTTTTCGCCGAGATCCTTCATCTCGAGAATTTCTTCGTCGGGCCGCTTTTTCGGTTCGTGGGTGATCGCCGCGTCGACGACCTCGCCGACCACGATATGGTGGTCGCCCTTCTCGACGATCTCGACCACCTTGCACTCCACGCTGGCCTGGGCGTTCAGCAGGATCGGCGCGCCCGAACTTCCGGAGCGGAAGGGCTCTCCGCTGATCGTGTGGCCGTCGCGCTCGGCGGGCTTGAAGAAGGCGAAGGCCATGCCCTGCTGCCCCTTGCCCAGCATGTTCAGCGCGAAATGGCCGGCCGATTTCAGGATCGCATAGGCCCCCGAATCGGCCTTAACCCCGACCGCCACCATCGGCGGCGCGAAAGAGGTCTGCGTGACCCAGTTGACGGTGGCCGAGCCAACCTGCCCGTCCGCGTTTTCCGCGGTCAGCACGTAGATCCCGTAGGGAATCATCCGCAACGCCGTCTTCTTCGCATTATTGTCCATCGTGACCGGGCCTCCTCCCCGACTGTGTTTCACTGCGCCATGCTTGTCCCGAACCTGCCCCGATTTCCGGCCGGACAGCGCCGCGACATGGCGGATGGGGTGGGATTCGAACCCACGAGACGCGCAAACGCCTGCCGGTTTTCAAGACCGGTGCCTTCAACCGCTCGGCCACCCATCCTATCGCGACCGGCCAATATCTAATGCCTGGGGCGGCGCGCGTCTACCGCTTTGCCGCCCCGACAATGGTCTTGTCCCGCCATTTTCGGGCCATAGTTTTCGTCTAGATGGAAAACCCCGTTCACAGGAAGATATTGCCAGTACCCGGACGCTATGGCACAAGGTCTGGTAGCGATTCCCTTTGTTTCACAGGGCTGAACATGTCCCGTTACCTTTGCCGAGCATCTGCGTTTCTGGCCTTCACCCTTTTGCTGGCCGGCGGCCTGCCCCCCCCACTGGCGGCCGAGGAACCGCCCGTTCCCTTCGATACATGGCTTGGGGACCTGCGGCTGGATGCCCGGTCGCAAGGCATTTCACAGGCCACCATCGATACTGCGCTGGGCAATATCGAGCCGATCCCGCGTGTCATCGAACTCGATCGCAGCCAGCCCGAATTCACCCTCACTTTCAAGGAGTACCTGGCGAAAGTGGGTTCCGACGACCGGATCGCCAGGGGCAAGGCGCGGCTGGCGGAACACCGGACGCTGCTGAATTCGGTTTCGGCGCAATACGGGGTGCCGGCGACGGTTATCGTCGCCTTGTGGGGGATCGAGACAGATTTCGGTCGGCTGACGGGTGGGTTCCAGGTCATCCCGGCGCTGGCGACACTCGCGCATGACGGAAGGCGGAGCGCATTTTTTCGCAAGGAACTGATCTATGCGCTGACCATCATAGACCAGGGCCATATCGACGCCGGCAACATGATGGGCTCGTGGGCCGGCGCCATGGGCCAGTGTCAGTTCATGCCCTCGAGTTTCCTGCACGCCGCGGTCGACGCCAACGGCGACGGTCGCAAGGATATCTGGAAAACCCAGGCGGATGTTTTCGCCTCGGCGGCGAACCTGCTGCGCCGCAACGGTTGGGAAAAGGGCCGGACCTGGGGTCGTCCCGTCAGGCTGCCGCCCGATTTCGGCGCCGGGTTTGTCGGGCTGGAGACCAAAAAGAGCCTGGCCGAATGGCAACGCCTTGGCGTCCGCCGCAGCGACGGGCGGGACCTTCCGCAGGTCGACATCGCCGCTTCGGTCATCATGCCGGACGGCGCGAACGGGCCGGCTTTCATTGTTTACGACAATTTCCGGGCGATCCTCAAATGGAACCGGTCGGACTATTTTGCTTTGACGGTCGGATATCTCTCCGACAGAATCGGCGGCAAGAATACCGTGATGTTCCCACGATGATCGAACGGGCGATATCGGCGAAACGGCTGGTTCCATGGCTTGTCATGGCCATGGCCGCGGCGCTGCTGGGCGCCTGCACGCAAACCGAGGGGCCGGGCGGGCAGGTGGCCACGGGCGGCCCGAAGAACGTCATGCCGGGTGCGCCGCCCCCGCCGCCATCCCCGCAACCCTATGATCCCGGAAATTACAAGGTTGGCAAGGCCTACCAGATTGCCGGGCAGTGGTACTATCCCAAGGTCGATGTCGCCTATGAGGAAACCGGCATCGCGTCCTGGTACGGGCCCAATTTCCACGGCAAGAAGACGGCCAATGGCGAGCTCTTCGACATGACGCTCATCAGCGCGGCCCACCGCACCCTGCCGATGCCCAGCGTCGTCAGGGTAACCAACCTCGAAAACGGCCGCAGCCTGATCGTGCGCATCAACGACCGGGGCCCTTTTGCCCGCGGACGCATCATCGACCTGTCGCGGCGGGCCGCCGAACTGCTGGGCTTCACCAACAAGGGCACGGCCATGGTGCATGTCCGCCTGCTGCCCGATGAGTCCCTGCGTGCGGCCCTGGCGGCCGGCGCCACCGGTAAGGACATGGCGGCCTTCGGTCCATCCGCGCCCAAGGCCTCGCCCAGCGTTCCGGTCAGCATAGAGGCGTTGGCTCCGCCGGAGGCGGTGGCGGTGGCCACGGGTCCCGAGCCGCTCTCGGATGCAACCCCTCCGCCCCCCGTTGCGCCTCCGCCGGTCGCGGTGGTGGAATCCGCGTCATCCCCGCCGTTCGAAGGTCAGCCCAATCCGCCGCCATTCGGTGCGATGACCGCGGTCATTCCCGATCGCCCCGTGGCGGCGAGCCCCGGAACCGCCGTGGCGGTTGCGCCGGAGCCCGATCGGCCGGAGCCGATCGAGGTTGCGTCGCTGCCGACCCGGGAAGAGGTGGAGCATGTGAAGCTCGATCACGCGCCCAGCATCTTCATTCAGGCAGGCGCCTTTCGCGAATATGTGAATGCCAACCGGCTGCGGGCGCGGCTTGCCTCGCTCGGCCATCCGGTGAACGTATCGCAGGTCTATGTCACCAATCAGCCCTTCTTCCGGGTCCGGATGGGCCCGCTGAATACCGTCGAGGACGCCGATCGCGCGCTGGAAAGGGTGGTCGCGCTCGGTTATCCGGAAGCGCGGATCGTTGTCGACTGAATTTGCCATATAGCTGAAGGAAATGCGGACAGAACAATGTTTTTGAACAGAATCCAGACGCCTCTATTCGCCATTCTCCTGCTGGCAGTCGCCTGCCAGGCGAATGCCGTGGAAACCACGGCCAAACAGGCCATCGTGATCGACTACGATACCGGAAACGTGCTGTTCGCCAAGAATTCGGACGAGTCCGTCGGGCCGGCCTCGATGACCAAAATGATGACCATCTATCTGCTGTTCGAGCGCCTCAAGGATGGCAGATTGTCGCTGGAAAGCGAGCTTGCGGTCAGCGAAAAGGCCTGGAAGATGGGCGGCTCGAAAATGTGGGTCGAGGTCGGCAAGACAGCCAAAGTGGAAGACCTGATCCGCGGCATCATCGTGCAGTCGGGCAACGACGCAACCATCGTGGTCGCCGAGGGACTGGCCGGCACAGAGGAAGCCTTCGCCGAGGAAATGACCCGCAAGGCGCGGGCGCT
>JAOUPW010000335.1 GCA_029879665.1 Rhodospirillales bacterium
GACCCTGACCCATCATAATATTCTCAACAATGCCTTCTTCACGGGACTGGCGCAAAAGTTCAACGAAAAGGACCGGCTGTGCATTCCGGTTCCCATGTATCACTGCTTTGGCATGGTGCTGGGAACGCTGACCTGCGCCGCATTCGGCGCAGCCATGGTCTTTCCTTCGGAAGGTTTCGATGCCCATGCCGTTTTGGAAACCGTGGCGACGGAAAAATGCACCGCACTCCATGGCGTCCCCACCATGTTCATCGCCGAATTGGAGGAACCCGATTTCGCGTCCTATGACCTTTCGTCCTTGCGCACGGGCATCATGGCCGGCGCCCCCTGCCCGGTTGAACTGATGAAACGGGTGATGGAGGAAATGCATCTGACGGAAATCACCATCGCTTACGGTATGACCGAAACCGGCCCGGTAAGTTTCCAGACCTCGGTCGACGATCCTGTTGACCGCCGGGTCAGTACCGTCGGCCGCGTCCTGCCCCATACCGAGATTAAGATCATTGACGAAAATAACCGCATTGTTCCCGTGGGAACGCCGGGCGAGTTGCTGACAAGAGGATATTGCGTCATGCCCGGCTACTGGGAGGATCCCGAAAAAACGAGCAAAGCCATCAATGCTTCCCATTGGATTTATTCCGGCGATATCGCGAGTCTCGATGCAGACGGATATTGCCGGATCGTTGGCCGCTTGAAGGATATGCTGATCCGGGGAGGAGAGAACATATTTCCGCGCGAAATCGAGGAATTTCTCTACCAGCATCCGAACGTGGAAGAAGCCGAAGTCATCGGTGTCCCTGACCCAAAATATGGCGAGGAAGTCTGCGCCTGGATCAAGCTCCGTCCCGGGGCAACCGCGACCGAGGAGGAAATCCGTGACTTCTGCCGTGACAAGATCGCGCACTTCAAGATTCCCCGTTACATTCGCTTCGTTAAGGAATTTCCCATGACCGTGACCGGCAAGGTGCAGAAATTCAAGATGCGAGAAACCATGATCGAGGAACTTGGACTCGATCAGGCAAAATCGGCCTGAGAAACCATCCGGGAGGAGCCCCATGACCAAGGTTGCGTCCTTCGACATCGGTTGCACCCGCATTCTCAGCCCCGACGGGCGAGCGGTTTCATCGCTGCCGGATTTTGCCAAAGACCGGGACACGCTGATTTTTCTCTACCGGGCCATGGTCCTGACCCGGACCTATGACGCCAAAGCGGTCGCCCTGCAACGGACGGGGCGGCTGGGTACGTTTGCTTCGTCGCTGGGGCAGGAAGCCGTCTCCGTCGGCCTGGGTAGCGCCATGCAGCCGGAGGATATTCTTGTACCCGCCTTTCGCGAACAGGGCGCGCAGATCCTGCGCGGCGTCGGCATGACCGAACTTCTCCTCTATTGGGGTGGCGACGAACGGGGCAGTGATTTCGCCGGTCCGCGCGAGGATTTTCCTATCTCGGTTCCCGTCGGCTCACACGCGCCCCACGCTGCCGGTGCGGCCTTGGCATTGAAGCTCAGGGGCGAAGAACGCGCTGTGGTCTGCGCTTTCGGCGACGGCGCCACCTCCAAGGGAGATGTTTACGAGGCCATGAATCTGGCCGGCGTCTGGACCCTGCCGGTGGTGTTCGTCGTCAATAACAACCAGTGGGCCATCTCCGTTCCACGCGCAGCCCAAACCGGGGCCGAGACCCTGGCTCAGAAGGCTATCGCTTGCGGTTTCGACGGCGAACAGGTGGACGGCAACGACGTTATCGCCGTGCGCCATGTGGTCGAACAGGCCCTGGCTAAGGCCCGGTCCGGCGGGGGCCCCCATCTGATCGAGGCCCTGAGTTACCGGCTTTCCGATCACACCACCGCCGATGACGCCAGCCGCTACCGGGATGACGCGGAAGTCAGCGAACATTGGAAAAACGATCCCGTTGCCCGCTTTAAAATTTTTCTGACGGACAATGAGAACTGGACCAAAGCGGATGAGGAAACCCTGCTCACCGCCTGCATCGATGAAGTGGACAAGGCCGCCGAGGAATATTTGGCCACGGAACCGCAAGCCCCGGAAACCATGTTCGATTATCTCTTTGCCGACCTGCCCGCCGATCTGGCGGCGCAGCGCGCGGAATTGCTCAAGGAGGCCGGCCATGACTGAAATCACCATGGTCGAAGCCGTGACCCTGGCGATGGCCCGCGCCATGGATGAGGACGAGCATGTTCTTGTCCTCGGCGAAGACGTCGGCATTGACGGCGGCGTCTTCCGCGCCACGGACGGCCTTTACGCCCGCTTCGGCGGCGCGCGCGTTTTCGATACGCCCCTGTCGGAAACCGTGATCGCCGGCGTCTCGATCGGCTTGGCTGCACAGGGCTTCAAACCCGTCGCGGAAATTCAGTTCATGGGGTTTATCTACAGCGCCATGGACCAGATGGTGAACCATGCCAGCCGCCTGCGCACTCGCACCCGGGGCCGACTGACCTGTCCCATGGTGTTGCGCGCCCCCTATGGCGGCGGCATTCATGCGCCGGAACATCATTCGGAAAGCATGGAAGCCATGTTCGCGCACATGCCTGGCCTCCGGGTTGTGATTCCGTCGTCACCGGCCCGCGCCTACGGTCTACTGCTGGCCGCCATCCGCGACCCGGACCCGGTGGTCTTCCTGGAACCGAAACGCATTTATCGCGCAGTCCATGAAAAGGTTGAAGACACCGGTAAGGCATTACCACTCGACGCCTGCTTCACCCTGCGCCCGGGAAACGACGTAACCTTGGTTACCTGGGGCGCCATGACGGTGGAAACCTTGGCCGCCACGGAACAATTGGCCACGGACGGGATCGAGGCCGAAGTCATCGATGTCGCCACCCTCAAGCCCCTGGACATGCCAACCATCCTTACGTCGGTGGAAAAAACGGGCCGCTGCGTGATTGTCCATGAAGCCCCGCTCACCGGTGGCTTTGGCGGCGAGATCGCCGCCCGGCTTGCTGAACAGGGATTGATGTCGTTGCAGGCTCCAATCAGACGAGTCACCGGTTTTGATACCATCGTTCCCCTGCCGCGTCTGGAACACCATTACATGCCATCGGCGGAGCGGGTGGCCGGCGCGGTGCGCGATGTCATGGCTTATTCGTAACGGCGGGAGAAGAAAGGAGCAGCCATGTCCACTTTCGTTTTGCCCGATCTGGGTGAAGGTCTCCATGAAGCGGAAATCGTTTCCTGGCATGTTTCATCCGGCGATCACGTGGTCGCCGATCAACCGCTGTTATCCGTCGAAACCGACAAGGCGGTGGTCGAAGTTCCATCTCCCCAGTCGGGCCGCATCGCCAAAGTTTTCGGAGAGATTGGCGATTTCGTCCAGGTTGGCAGTCCACTGGTGGAATTCACAGACGGCGCTCCTGCCGATACCGGAACCGTGGTCGGCGAGATCGCGCCCAAAGCAAAGAACGAAAAAGGGAAAGCAAAGGCGGCTCCGGCCGTGAGATCGCTGGCAAAAGACTTGGGCATTGACTTAGAAACCATTAGCGGTTCCGGCCCGGGCGGAACCATTACCAAGGACGATGTGGAAAAAGCTGCGGGTGGAGGCGCAATCGGCGCGGCGGAACCGC
>JAOUPW010000336.1 GCA_029879665.1 Rhodospirillales bacterium
CGTTTATTTCATGCAACACGATATCAGATGGCTTCCTTCGCCTCAAACCCGGCCCAACCCTTAATCCTCGCAGTTCAATTCGAACTGATCGAGGCTCTCCTCCAGGTAATCGGACAACAGCGGCATACCGAGCAGGTATTCCGCCGTGGTTTCGTTATGGGCGTCATCGGCCTGTTGAACGATGTCATCCCATTCGGATTTGTCGAAATCGCCGCGCCCGAGCCAGGCCATTGCCACCAGTTCGTTCTGTTCGTCGCGGTTGAGCCCGGAAATGAATTCGTGAACCTCGAAATAGGTGGAATCGTCGTCGTAATCGGATAGCACCGCAACCTCGCCGTCGTCGGTGGGATTGCCACCGGGGTCGGGAATAACCGGCTCGACCTTGACGTCGAATTCACGCGCCTTGGCGATGATGAAGCAGATTTTATCAAGACTGAGGTTCTGCATGGCGGGCCCCCTTCGGCTCAGATTTTTCTTTTTACATTATACCACGGTCGGCTTGGCGCCGCCCGTTTTTCCCGTCTTCAAGGGGGTATTCCCGCCCCGTTTTTGCCGATTGATGGCAAGCCATATGCTCACCAGGATCAGCACGGCGCCAAACAGGACCGGCACCGAGACCCGCTCGCCGGTCATTATCATCGACGCCACCAGCCCGAACACCGGCGACAGCATCATGGCGTTGGACAGGGTTTCCGGCGAATAGCGCCGCCCGGCTTCGACCACCGCCCAGAACCCGAAGCCGGTGGCGAGTCCGCCAGTGAAGGAAAGGGTCCAGGCCGCGTTCCAGTCGAACGTGATGGCGCCGAGGGGGCTGCCGTCCCAGATAAAGGCAATCACCGCCATCGGCAGGGAAGCAATCAGCATTTGCCAGGGCGCGACGTCGAACGACCCGCCCTTCCATTTATGTTTGGAAACCAGGATCATGCTCAGGCCCCAGGCGCAGGCCGCAATCAGCAACAGGCCGTAGCCCCACAGCGGCGCGCCGCCGGCGACTGCGCGCAGATCGTCGTACATGAAGAAGAGAACGCCGATGACGCTCACCGGCAACGCCCACAGGCGCGCCGCCGACGGACGCTCTTTCAGGAAAAGCAGCTGCATGGCGACAATCCAGATCGGCGTGGTGTAGACCAGTACCGCACACCGCCCCGCCGGAACCACGTTAAGGGCGACGGTCGAAAGTCCCATCAAGGTCAGGTTCTGCAACAGGCCGACACTCAGGACCACCGGAATGTCCTCGCGCGGCGGCAGCCTGAAGCCGCGGCCCATGGCCATCAGGATGACGACGATGATAATCGCCCCCATAAAAAAGCGGATCGACACGAACCAAAGCGGAGTATAGGAATCGAGCGCAAACTTCATGATCGGCCAGTTGACGCCGAGAATGACGACAATGCCGACCAACAGCAGAAAACTCTGAATGACGTAGGAAGCCGGCAGCGGTGCATCCTTGCCGGCGGACTCCATGAATTGGGGCCGCTTAAGTTCAAGCGAGGATATAAATTTCATAACCGCTCCTTAATTATTCCCCGCTCCGAACAGGACAAAGCTTATCGCGCCGTCGACATGGGGTCGAGCGCGAAACCGCCGATGAAGTTCATGCGGTAAAAAAAAGAAACCGGATTTAAACTAAGAAGCAGTTTTAATTAGGCAACGAACAGCCTCTGCCACGCATCCCACGCCGCCACTTTTTCCGCCATCAACTGATAGCCGGACCCGTCCGGGTGCAGGCCGTCGCGGGCGCGCAGCGCCGCGGTCCAGCGGGAATCGTCGGTCAGCGGCGCGAACAGGTCCAGCATCGGCACCTGCAATTCCGCCGCCATGGCGCCCAGACTTTCGTTCAAGGTTTCGAGACGGGCATTGGTGAAATTGAATTCGTGGCCGGTCAAGGTCGAACGGAATGGCGACATGTCTTCGGCCACCGGCGTCGGCCCGACCAGCAGCACCGGCGCAAGCGTTTTCAAATCTTGCAGTATCGCACGCATGGTGCGTTCGGATTTCCCCGCCGGCACGCGTAGCGGCCCGCCGATGACTTCCGCCGTATCGTTGGAACCGAAGCAGATGACGATCGCGCCTTCGATGCCGTCGCCGAGGCGCGTCCGGCATTCGGCGCCGGCGCGGGCCTGCATCTGCAGGCTGGTCTGGCCGCGGATGCCCAGGTTGTAGGCGCTGACAATGTGTTCGCTTGCGGGCGCCAGGGCCATGAGGCGCCCCGGCCAGCCGAGACGGTCCTCGTCGCCGACCCCTTCGACGGTGCTGGCACCGACGAAACAGACCACCTGAACGGTCATGCGTACTATCCCTTCGCGTAGCCGATGGTGGTCAGCGCCGCCTTGATCTCATCCAAAATCACCGGATCGTCGATGGTCGCGGGCATTTTGTAGGCTTCGTTGTCGGCAATTTTCTGCATGGTGCCGCGTAGGATTTTGCCGGAGCGCGTCTTCGGCAGGCGGTCCACCACCACAGCCTGTTTAAACGCAGCGACGGGGCCGATTTTTTCCCGCACCATGGCGACCACGTCGTTGACGATATCGCCATGCTTCCCTTCAGCCCCAACCTTCAGCACCAGGAAACCCACTGGCAGTTGTCCTTTCAGCTGGTCGGCTACGCCGATGACCGCGCATTCGGCCACATCCGGGTGGTTGGCCAGCACTTCTTCCATGCCACCGGTGGAAAGCCGGTGGCCGGCGACGTTAATGATGTCGTCGGTGCGGGCCATGATGTAGAGGTAGCCTTGATCATCGATGTAGCCGGCGTCCGCCGTCTTGTAAAAACCGGGGAATTCCTCGAGATAGGATTTTTTATAGCGCTCGTCCGCGTTCCATAGGGTCAGCAGAGTTCCCGGCGGCAGCGGCAGCTTGCAACAAATGGCGCCGATGTCACCGGCCTTGACCGGCTTGGCCTGATCATCCAGCACCTGCACGTCCCAGCCCGGCACCGCCTTGGTCGGCGAGCCCGGCTTGACCGGGAAGCTGTGCAGCCCGGTGCAGTTGGCGGCGATGGCCCAGCCGGTTTCCGTCTGCCACCAGTGGTCGATCACCGGTACCTTGAGATGATCTTCCGCCCAGTGCAGGGTATCCGGATCGGTGCGTTCGCCGGCCAGAAACAGGGTTTTGAAGTTGCTCAGATCGTATTGCGCGATGAGCTTGCCTTCCGGGTCTTCGCGCT
Source organism: Rhodospirillales bacterium (assembly GCA_029879665.1). Taxonomy (GTDB): domain Bacteria; phylum Pseudomonadota; class Alphaproteobacteria; order Rhodospirillales; family JAOUPW01; genus JAOUPW01. The sequence continues at coordinate 3,166 of JAOUPW010000336.1, forward strand.
TGATGGCGCGAAAGGCGGTCGGCGCGGTGAACATGGCCTTGACCTTGTGTTCCGAGATCACCCGCCAGAAGGCGCCGGCGTCGGGCGTGCCCACCGGCTTGCCTTCGTAAAGGATGGTGGTGCAGCCGTGCAGCAGCGGCGCATAAACGATGTAGGAATGGCCGACCACCCAGCCGACGTCGGACGCCGCCCAGTACACGTCGCCCGGCTCCATGTTGTAGACCGCCTTCATGGTCCAGTTGAGCGCTACCATGTGCCCTCCGTTGTCGCGGACCACGCCCTTGGGCTCCCCGGTGGTGCCCGAGGTATAAAGAATGTAAAGGGGGTCGGTGGCCGCCACCGGAACGCAATCGTGGGGCGTCGCAGTTGCCACCGTTTCGGCCCAGTCCAGGTCCCTGCCC
>JAOUPW010000337.1 GCA_029879665.1 Rhodospirillales bacterium
CGGGATTCCTTTATCGCGATTCCCGCGATCTGACCGGCTTTATCGACGGCACCGCCAATCCTAAGGGGGGCGATATCCAAATAGCAGCGCTGATCCCGGAAGGATCGAACGAAGCGGGCGGCGCCCTGATGCTGAGCCAGCGCTGGGTTCACGACCTTGAAGCTTTCGGCAAGGTGCCCGTCGCCGAGCAGGAAAGGATTATCGGCCGCACCAAGCCCGACAGCATCGAATTGGAGGGTGATGCCATGCCGCCCGATTCCCATGTCAGCCGCACCGACGTCAAAGTCGGCGAGATCGCGCAAAAAATATACCGCCGCAGCTTCCCCATCGGGACGGCGGCGGAACACGGGCTTTATTTCCTGGCCTTTGCCTGCGATATCGGGCGCTTCCAGGTGCAGCTTGAACGCATGTTCGGGGTTGCCGGGGATGGCGTTCACGACCGCCTGATCGAGTTCTCGAAACCGGTTACCGGTTCTTACTGGTTCGCGCCATCCATGGAAACCCTGGCCGACGTTATTTCTTGATCGCCCTTCCGCCTCAACCGGCGCTTCAGCCCGCGGACTTCTTGTCTTCCGGCAGCGGGGAATTGGGGCCCCAGCCTTCCGGCAGTTCGTGGGCGATTCCCTTATGGCATTCGATGCAGGTCTGATTTTCCTTTTTCGCGCCCGGGTGCTTTTTCTTCGCCACCTTTTTCTGTTTTTTGATGTCCATTACCGCGAAGTCGTGACAGTTTCGGCATTCACGGGAATCGGTCGCTTTCATGGACCGCCATACGTTAAGCGCCATTTTTTCCCGATTGGCGATGAATTTTTCCCGGCTGTTAATGGTGCCGGCAACCTTGTGAAACAATTCGTTGGTAGCGGTGATCTTGCGGATAAACTTGTGAATCCATTGTTTCGGAACATGGCAGTCGGCACATGATACCTTGACCCCGGAAGGGTTTTTGGCGTGGGGAGTCTTCAGATATTCCTGATAGACGTTGTCGCGCATTTCATGACAGGAAATGCAAAAGGATTCATCGTTCGAGAGTTCCATCGTCCAGTTATAGCCGCCCCAGAAAGCCACGCCGCCGGCAAAGCCGATCAGCATCAAGGCTCCCATGGATAGAGAGCCAGGCCGCCATAAAGTCCGCCAGGCGCGGACAAAAAAATTTCCTCCGGTTTTCATGCCAGACACACTCCCCCCTCTTCTCCTGATGTCGGAAACGACGACGGTATCCGGCTGAAGTCCGGATATCGCCGTTCAAGTTTCAAGCAAAGCAATCCCTATGGTCGGGTCATCCCCTTCATATTGACGCTGACCTGCGTGCCGAGGTCGGCCAGGCTGTCGTGCAATAGTTGGATGACATAGGCCGGGTTGTGAGTATAGGCGCCCGGGTCCACGTTCACGAACTGGTAGTTGTATGCCGCACGCAGCAGGCGTGGGGTCCAGGCCTGATAGCGGTTCGGGTAAATGGCCTCGCCCCGGTCCACCTTGGCGTTCCCGTTCTTGTCGGCGAAGAAATAGGGATAGGCATGTTCGTCGAATACGACCGGTGTGCCGGCCTTGGTCTTGGCGTATTCCATAATCGCGGCCAGCAGGGCGCCGTGGAGGGTTTTGATTTCGCCAACGATTCCCTCATTGGCGTTGCCGTCACCGTCGAAATCGGCTTTCGCGCGGCGGATTTTCTGCATGTCGCGTTTGGATTTTACGGTCGTTTCCTTGTGACAGGCCTGACATTGTTCGACCTTCACCGCCACGGTGTGGGTTTCGTGGCAATGCAGGCAGGATTGAAAATCCTTGTCGTGGAGATAATAGCCGGCATAGGTTTTTCCGGCATATTCGTATCCGCCCTTGGCCTGGGTTCCGTAGCGGGTGGCGCCGGCACCCCGGTAATGGACGTTGATAAACTGAATTTTTTTATCAACCGTGTCCTCGGCCTTGCCGGTCAGTGCCTTGTTGACGCTGTTGGTTGATTCCCGGCCCTGATGGCAGGCCATGCACCGGGATTCGGGGCCCAGGTTTTCAATGGTGGCACCCGAAGGGAAGGTGACGGACGTCATCTCCCGGGTCACATCGTTATGGCAGGCGATGCAGGTGATGCCGTAACCGGGCAGATGATCCTTGTCCGATCCCTCGTCGGTGCCGTCGGCGCCGATGAAGTCACGGAAACCCGTCGAGGTATGGCAACGGGAGCAGACTTTCGGCACCATACCGTCTTCATCCCAGTGGCGGAAAGGTTCCTCCCAGAATCGCGCGTGGGGCGACGCGGCCCATTTGTCGAAATTCGGAATTTGAACGTTCGACCATTGGGCCTGGGCGCCGCCGGCCAAAAGAATCAGCAAGAGCGCCGCCAAGGGTGAAAAAAACATCCCCTTTCTCGAAGCTCTCACAAACTGAATTGAAAATGCGGGATCAGTCATTCGTATCATCTCCCCTATGATATTACCGCGGTAGGCGGATAACATAAATTTCTGGCTGATCGGAAACGCGAGCGCCAGCGTGGAAAGAAAACATTGAACTGCAGAAAACAATTATAATGGAAAATCCTGCAGATTAATAATACAAATCTCAAACGAATATTTTATTAAGTTTTTTCGACATGGTTTATGAAACCAGGAAGGAAACTGTCAAAAGGACCGGGGGCTATGCGCGCTTCATGTTCGAAACCATGGGGCCTCTCGTGGCTTTATCCGGCGCCGGCCCCAGGCAGGATTCGATGTCGGCGGCGTCTAGGGTTTCCTTTTCTTCCAGCGCGGCGACGATTTTTTCCATGTTGGCGCGGTGGGCGCGGATGATGTCCATATCGCGGGCTTCCGCCTCGGAGAGCAGCTTTCTCACCGCTTCGTCCACCTCATGGGCGGTGGTTTCGCTGAAGCGCCGGGGTTGGGCGATCTCGCGTCCGAGGAAGGGATGTTCCTCGCTGTCGCGCAGATCGACGGCGCCGATTTCATCCGACATGCCCCACCGGGCGACCATGGCCCGGGCCAGTGCCGTCGCCCGCTGAATGTCGTCGTCGGCGCCGGAACTGACGTTTCCGAGCAGAATCTTTTCCGCCGACCGGCCGCCCAGCAGCACGGCCAGCTGATCCTTGAGATAATCTTCCGGCAGGGTGTGGCGTTCCTCCTCGGGCAGCATCTGGGTCGCGCCCAAGGCGCGGCCGCGGGGGATGATGGTGACCTTGTGCAGGGGATCGGCCAGGGGTAGGAAATGGGCCGCCACCGTGTGTCCGGCCTCGTGCACGGCGAGGCGGTGGTGTTCTTCCGGTTGAATGGCAAGATTGCGCACCGATCCGATCATGATCTTGTCGCGCATATCCTCGAAGTGCTGTTGATGTACGGTGTCGGAATTTTCCCGCGCCGCCGCCATGGCCGCTTCGTTGACCAGGTTCTTCAAATCGGCGCCGGAAAAACCGGGTGTCCCCGCCGCGACCTCCACCAGCTTCACGTCATCGGCCAGCGGCACGTCGCGCACATGCACCTTGAGGATCTTTTCCCGCGCGTTCTTGTCGGGCAGGTCCAGCACCACATGACGGTCGAATCGTCCCGGGCGCAGCAGCGCCGGATCGAGCACATCGGG
>JAOUPW010000338.1 GCA_029879665.1 Rhodospirillales bacterium
GCGCCGCGAAGGGGTGATGATTCCGTTGGCCCGGGCCCTACGGGACGCGGCGGATGCCATCAAGACTTGTTCGATCTGCGGCAATCTGGACACCCTCGATCCCTGCGGCGTGTGCACCGATCCCAAACGCGATCCGTCCATCCTCTGCGTGGTCGAAGACGTCGCCGACATGTGGGCGCTGGAACGCGCCGCCACATATCGGGGCCTCTACCATATCCTTGGCGGGGTGTTGTCGGCGCTTGACGGGATCGGACCGGAAGACCTGAACATTCCCGCCCTGATAGATCGCGCCAACGCCGACGTCGTCAAGGAAGTGATCCTGGCGGCCAATGCCACCGTCGATGGCCAGACCACGGTCCATTACATCGCCGACCGCCTGGCCGGATGCGGGGTCCGGGTTTCCGGGCTTGCCCACGGCGTTCCTGTCGGCGGCGAGCTGGATTACCTGGACGAAGGTACGCTCAGCGCGGCGTTGAAAGCGCGCAAGCCCGTCTGATCCTGACGGCATTAGTCCTTTTTTGTTATTACGCAAATACGTCGTCGCGGATCAAGAGACCCGCTCGGGGGTTGCTCCGGTTCAATAGATTCCGTTGGCTTTCTGGAGTTCCCGGATAAAGGCGATAAGGGCATCGATTTCGGCGCCGGAGACCTTGGGCTGGGGCGGCATGTTGCCGAACTTCCAATGATGCTGGGGCACGCCCAGGGCAACCGCCCGGCGGAAGGCGCCGTCCGCATGGTGACCCGGATGATAGGTGGATGTGATCAGCGGCGGTCCCGCCGGTCCCCCGGCGGCGTTGTCGCCATGGCACTCGGCGCAGGTTGCGTTGAAAACCTTCTGCCCGGCCGTGGCCTTGGCGGTTAATGACGGCACGTGAACGTTGATCGTCTTGACGTCCGTTGTCTGCAGCATCAGGAAGGCGCCGGCCCCCAAGGCTGCGGCCAGGGCCACGAGGATGAGGGCGGGGGAGCGTTTTGCGCCGCCGCCGCCGCCGCCGCCGGGGAGCCCGACGCCGGACGGATCCTTCGTCTTCCTGCGGCGTTTGCTAGCTGGCATCGGCGGTATCTTTTCTGACGATCAGAGTGGCGCCGTCCGTATCGCTGACCCGAACCCGGGTCCCGGCGGGCAGGTCGGGGCCGCGCACCTTCCAGGTGGTGTCGCCGGCTTTGACCCGGCCTTCGCCGTTGGTGATGGGTTGATCCAGAGTCAAAGCGCGGCCAACCATCTGCCGGCCGCGCTGGTTGAGGGTCGGCTGGTCCGTTTCCGTCGGCTGTTTGCGGATCCAGTAGCGGCTGGCGGCGACGCTGAGCACGGACAACACGGCAAACGCCATAAACTGGAATTCCCAGCTCATCCCCGGGATCGCCAACAGGATGAACCCGGTGATGACGGCGGCGATGCCGATCCACAGGAAGACGACGCCGGGCAGCAGCAGTTCCAGCAAGCTGAAGGCGATGCCGGCGATCAGCCAATGCCAGAAGGAAAGTTGTTCAAGGTATTCCATGGCCGGTTAACCCTTGGGTTCCCACGGCCCGGCGGAAGGCTCGCCGCCGCCGTCCTTGCCGAAGGCGCTTTTCGCCAGCTCGGAGATGCCCGCCAGCGAACCCAGAATGCCGGTGGCTTCCATGGGCAGCAGGATCACTTTTTCGTTGCGCGCCGAGGCGATGTCTTTCAGGGCCTCTACGTATTTCTGGGCGACGAAATAGTTGATGGCCTGGGTATTGCCCGCGGTGATGGCGTTGGAAACGTCGGTGGTCGCCTGAGCCTCGGCCTTGGCTTCCCGTTCGCGGGCCTCGGCGTCGCGGAAGGCGGCTTCGCGGCGGCCTTCGGCTTCCAGGATGGCCGCCTGTTTTTCGCCCTCGGCCTTGAGAATGGCCGCCTGGCGGAAGCCTTCGGCTTCCAGGATGTTGGCGCGTTTGTCCCGTTCCGCTTTCATCTGCCGGGCCATGGCGTCTACCAGATCGCGGGGCGGCGAGATATCCTTGATTTCGATCCGCGTGACCTTGACCCCCCAGGCATTGGTGGCTTCGTCGACCACGATCAGCAGCTGGGCGTTGATCTTGTCGCGTTGGGACAAGAGTTCGTCCAGGTCCATGGAGCCCATCACGGTGCGGATGTTGGTCATGGTCAGGTTGAGCGCCGCGTATTCCAGTTGCCGCACCTCGTAAGACGCTTTCGCCGCATCCAGCACCTGAAAGAACAGCACGCCGTCCACGGTGACCATGGCGTTGTCCTTGGTGATGACTTCCTGCGACGGCACATCGAAAACCTGTTCCATCATGTTCATCTCGGACCCGACCCGATCGACGAAGGGCACGATCAGGTGCAGGCCGGGGGTCAGTGTGCGGGTGTATCTACCGAACCGTTCCACCGTGTAGCCGAATCCCTGGGGAACCGTTTTCACCCCCATGAACATCAACGCCAGGGCGAGAACGACAAAGGCAATCGCGAATATGGAAAAACCGGACAGGAACATATCAACCCCCTATGAGATTACGCCGGGCGACAACACAGGATGTGCGGACGTGCCGCCCGATCATAGCAAGTGCCTGAAAAATTTAATATGGCCGAGATAGGCTTTTATTCAGCCAATGGTTTCAATCGGGTAACCGTGGCGATCGGCGGCGCCAGGCCGTCGTCGCGGTCTTCATCGGAATACTCGCCGCCGCCAAGCTGAACGTCCTGCATGCGTTCTCCTCGAGCGGTGATCTTGCGGGTGGAGGTGGAAATTTTTTCAATGTCTTTCGCCGCCTGGCCGAAATGCGTTTGCAAGCTTTCAACCCGACCGTCCAGGCGCCGAACATCATCAAGCAACTTCAGAACTTCCGCCTGAATCAGACCCGCCTGTTCCTGCATGCGGGCGTCCTTGAGGATGGCGCGGACCGTGTTCAGGGTCGCCATCAGGGTCGTCGGCGACACGATCCAGACCTTGCGGCGAAATGATTCTTCGACCACGGTGGAAAAATTGGCGTGCAATTCCGCATAGACGGCTTCGGACGGCAGGAACATCAACGCTGATTCTGCGGTTTCCCCGGCAACAATATATTTTTCTGAAATGTCGCGGACGTGTTTGTTCACATCCCGGGAAAATTCGCGGTTGGCCTGTTTTTTAGCATCTTCGTCTTTGGCGTTCTGCAGGGCGCGATAGCTTTCGAGCGGAAACTTGGCGTCGATGACGATGGCACCCGGCGGATTGGGCAGGCGCAGCAGGCAATCGGCGCGCTTGCCGTTGGCGAGGGTAACCTGAAATTCGTAGGCCGACGGCGGCAGGATCGAGGTGACCAGGTCATTAAGCTGGATTTCGCCGAAGGCGCCACGGGCCTGCTTGTCGGACAGGATATCCTGTAGCCCGACCATCTGTTGCGACAGCTGGGTCAGATTTTTCTGGGCGGCATCAATGACGGCAAGACGTTCCTGAACCTGGGTCATGGTCTTGCCGGTTTTTTCGGTGTGCTGGGAGATGCCGTCGCCGAGCCGTTTGGAGACGGCTTCGAAGCGTTCTTCCAGGGTCCGGGTCAGTTGCGATTGGGCGGTGATCTGGCTTTCGCCCATCAG
>JAOUPW010000339.1 GCA_029879665.1 Rhodospirillales bacterium
GCCGCAAACGGGCTTCCAGGGCGGCGAGCTTTTCCGCCGTCTCGAGCGCTTGCCGGGTGACGCTATCGTCTTCCCCGCGGCGAACGGCGAAGACGAGCCCGATGATAACGGCAAGAGCCATGATCAGGGCGGCGGTAAGTATGAGGGTCATATCCATGATTTCAGCTAATCCGTGGGCCAAGCTTGCCCGAGGGCGATGGGAAAGGCAAACCCCTGAGTTTGAGCAATGCTTGACGCGACTGTCCTGAGGCCATATTTCCTCTCTCAGCGTTGAAAAATAGAGCAATCAGTAGTCCATGGCCGTTCTTTCCATCATTATCGCACCCGATCCCCGGTTGAAGAAAAAATCCAAGCCGGTGGAAAAAGTGGACAAGGGGATTCGCGCCCTGATGGACGACATGCTGGAAACCATGCATGCCGCCAACGGTATCGGCTTGGCCGCGCCCCAGATCGGGGTTCTGAAAAACGTCATCGTTATCGATGTGTCCAAGAGCGGCGAGCCGGCAAATCCCATCCGCATGGCAAATCCGGAAATCATATGGGAATCGGAAGAACGCTCTCCCCACGAGGAAGGCTGCTTGTCGCTGCCGGAATATTTTGCCGAAGTGGAGCGTCCCGAACGTGTGCGGGTGCGCTATCTCGACCATGAAAACGAGATCCGGGAATTGGAAGCGGATGAAATTCTCGCCACCTGCGTGCAGCACGAAATGGATCATCTGAAAGGGACCTTGTTCGTGGACCATATTTCTTCCTTGAAGCGGAACATGATCCTGCGCAAGCTGAGCAAGAGCAAAAAAGTCGAAACCGAATCCGCCTGACGACCGACGCGCTTTGTTCGACGCGCCCAGACCGGAGGATTGTCCCACGCCCAAGTTAACGTCCAAGCCAACGCCAACGCCTTCAACGCCCTTGCGTCTGATTTTCATGGGAAGCCCCGATTTCGCGGTGCCGGCGCTGAAGGCCCTGCTGGATGCCGGGCACCAGGTCGTCTGCGTCTATTCCCAACCGCCGCGTCCGGCCGGCCGCGGACAAAAAGACCGGCCGTCGCCGGTTCAGGCCTTTGCCGAAAGCATTGGTTTGAAGGTGCGTACGCCCGTAACCCTGAAGAATCCGGAGGTTCAGAAGGCATTCAAGGACCTGGGCGCGGATTGCGCGGTGGTTGCGGCCTATGGCCTGATCCTGCCGCCGGCCATCCTCGCCGCGCCGCGTCTGGGCTGCCTTAACATTCATGCCTCGCTGCTCCCACGCTGGCGGGGCGCGGCGCCGATCCAGCGGGCGATCGAAGCGGGCGACGGGGAAACCGGTATTTCCATCATGCAGATGGACCGCGGCCTGGATACCGGGCCGGTGCTGATGCATGAAGCCATCCCCCTTGCCGTCGATGCCACCGCCGCGACCCTTCACGACACGCTCGCCGATATGGGGGCACGGCTGATCGTCCGGGCGCTAGCGAATTTGAAGGACCTGACACCGGTTTCCCAACCGGACGACGGCGTTACCTACGCCGCCAAGCTGGAGAAGGATGAAGGCCGGCTCGATTGGCGGCGGCCGGCCGGGGAACTGGAACGGAAAATCCGCGCCCTCACCCCCTGGCCCGGGGCCTGGTTCGAACACCGGGGCAATCGCATCAAGGTAATGTCGGCATGTTGTGTCGACGGGAATGGAACCCCGGGAACGGTTCTTGATGATAAATTTACGGTGGCCTGCGGCGATCGTGCGCTCCGTCTCGACCGGGTCCAGCGCCCCGGCAAGGCGGCGGCGGCGGGGGAGGCTTTTCTTCGTGGTTATGATCTTGCCGAAGGAACGGTTTTGCCCTGACCGGTTGTATGGCTTGGTTAGCTGTCGACGGTGGAAAGGGCTTCTACCGGATTGAAATCCTCGTCTTCTTTCGCCAACTGGGCAAGCATGGGGGCGTTGTCTTCGATCATCCGGATGTTTTCGATGCCGGGCTTGATATCGGACATAATGATCTGCGAGCGTTTGACAATGCCGCCGGTTTCCGCAGTCGGAAATAGTTTATGCCAAGCGGCCATTTTGACGCTCAGCGCGCACAGGGCGCCCCCGATGGTAATGTGATAGCGGGTGATCAGGTCTTCCACCTGGCGGAAACGTTCCGCCGAAATGTTGTCCCACATATCCTTGGTGCTGCGGTCAAAATTCTCAAACCGGCCGGAAACGGCCATCATCAGATTGTTGAACGTATTTTCAACCATGTCACAGGCCCTCATCAGGGAGGTGTCCTGGCTCAGTTGACGGTTGGATCTTATGTCGTAGAGGGATTCAAGCAGCGATTCCATGACCGGATGAATTTGATCCAGGCACTGTCTGAAATAAGACAGGGATAAGAAGACGTCGCCGTAGTCTTCAAGAAACTTGGGAATTTCCGAAAGGCTGATGCCCAGGGTCTTGGCCATGATGCGAAGTTTGTCGCGGGCAATTTCCACATCCGGCGATTTGAACAAGGAGATGATGTCTTCAAATTTTTGTACCGCTATATCTTCCCCCCCATAGATTTGCCTGATCAGGGGGTGGGTGAAGGAGGTCATGTAATCGGTCAGTTCCAAGACCTTCGTAGCGGAAAGCTTGAGCGATTCGATGTTGTTGACGGGGATGCCCATGGTCCTGAGCGCGATCCTGAGGGAATACACATCGTAACTGGGAAGCCGCCCGAGCCGCCGCAGCAGGATCAAATCCTGCGGCACCGAGTTTACGGGCCAGCCGCACGTTCCGTGCAGTCCTTCAATGTCAACTTGGCCGCTTCCGGTTGCGACGTCGTCAAAAAACTCGACCACGCTTTCAAGGTGCGTGTTCTTGATCAGGCGCGCCGTTTTTAGGATCGGTGTCTGAACGGGAAGAATGGACAAGGGCAGAGAATGGAGGCTGTCCAGGTTTACCCGTTCCAGGGAAGCGTTCATCGCCGGCCATCTCCCCGGTTAAGGTGCATAATCTCCGGGTCCGGAAAGCGGGTTTTGTTGAGAATGGCGATCGTTTTGGGCACAGTGCCCCTCCCCAAAGGTGTTGAAACAGCCTAAAGCCATATTACACCTTATCCGGAAAATTTAGCTATGTGTGCGGTCACACGGTAGCGGGCGTGGAAAAGTCTTCATTTTTGAAGAAACAGCCCGATAAACCTACTAAAACACCATAAAAAGGTCGCTCCTGGGCCTCCTGGGCGCTAAAACCCAAGCCATGCCACGATACAAAATCACACTTGAATATGATGGATCGCCCTTCGTCGGCTGGCAGCGCCAGGAAAACGGCCTGGGTGTCCAGCAGGTGGTCGAGGGGGCTATTTTCGGCCTATGCGGCGCGACGGCGACCCTGTTCGGCGCCGGGCGCACGGACGCCGGGGTTCATGCCCTGGGCCAGGTCGCCCATTTCGATCTGAACCGGGATTTTAACGCCGACACCATCCGCGACGCGTTGAATTTTCATCTCAAGCCCCATCCGGTTTCCGTTCTTTCCGCCGAGGTTACCGGGGATGAATTCCACGCCCGCTTCGATGCCATCGGTCGGCGATATCTCTACCGCATCGTCAACCGCCGCCCGC
>JAOUPW010000340.1 GCA_029879665.1 Rhodospirillales bacterium
AGGTCCGGAGGCTCGAAAGCGAATTGCTGTTTTTTCCCGGCCAGGATTTCTTCAATGTCCGCAAGGGGCGTTGCCGCCCCTGCCGAAAGAACCAGTTCTTCCGGCTCATACAGGCTGACTCCGGAAAATCCACCCAGGTTCAGGGTGTGAGGACTTTCCACGGGCCGGCCGAAGCCTCTTTTTGTCGCGGAGGCTACGACCTCAAATGCCCCGCCCCCGGATACAGCCCAGCGAACGGCATCGCGCACCTGTTCGCCGGTTTCAGGTTTCAGGATCTCGGTCATCTGCCCACCAGAAAATCAGCCCCTGAATTGCGGGACGGAGCAATACTTGGATATCAGGGAATGTAGGCGATTTAGCGAAGACCAAAAAGCAAAACCGCGCCTGAAGCGCGGTCCGAAGCTTGGTTTATCGGAAGCAGGTCGGCGGGAAAGCCGTCAGTTCCGCCTTAATCAGCCCTGTCTTATCAGCCCTGTCTGGCCTTAAAACGGGGGTTGCGCTTATTGATCACATAGACACGGCCCTTGCGGCGCACGACGACGCAGTTCTTATCCCGTGTTTTAGCGGACTTTAGTGAATTTCTGACCTTCATTATCCGGATCCCTTTTTCGGCCCATACCCCATACACCGATTTGGCACCGGTTTGGCGTCGAGGCGCGGAAAATACGGCCTGTCCCCCCCTCTGTCAATGGTCCCAGCCCGGGAATCGGCGGCGGAAAAGGGGGGTTTCGGGTAAATAATCCCCCCAAAAGGCATCTAAAAGGCCTTTTTCTCCCCCAAAAGCGTATCATTTCCCCTGAATATTAAGAATGCATTAGGACTTAAAAGCCCAGAATAAGATGAATTTTATGCATAAAAACAATATCTTCCATGAGGCGCCCGGATATGGAATCAAAGAAAGAAACGCTCAGGCTCCTTCAAAGTCCATTCGTCCCGAGCCGGTAATTTGAGTTACACTAATTATCCGGAAGCTCGTAGTGTTGCTTGGCGGGCTTGTTTTTTGGTCCCAATTTTTATCTGGGGAAGCCAGAAGTCCCTAAGTTTATGAATATCATAATATGTATAGCGGCATAACACTTCTTACTTATGTAAAGTTTTTGCTTCATGAGTGATTCTGAATTCGGCCCCGACCGATACCGGGCAAGTTCTTCATCTTTTCTTTCAAATTTTGCCAACCGGCAGAAATTTACCCGTTGCTCGGTGTATGTGGATGGCCAGCTGATTTCGGGCGATGAAGTCTTGGATTGCGTCATATTAAATATATCCTTGGGCGGCGCCTGGGTACGATTGCCGCAAGTGGTCAAACCTAAGGAAAAACTGACCCTGAAGGCGACCGGCTTCGGAGAATTTCAATGCGAAGTCATCCGCCAGAACGGCAAGAACATCGGCCTCGCCTTTACGGAACCGGCAAGAAAAACCAAGGATATCGTTCATGCAATTCTTGGCCGGAACGATATCGGCCATGAAAACCGGAAATTCCCCCGCCGGACGGTTCTCTTTTCCGGGAAGAATTATTCCGGAGTGCGCATTTTTAAATGCCGGGTGATTGATATTTCCCTCGGCGGCGCCCGGGTCAAGGTGGACAAATACTTCCAATATGATCCCATCGTAACATTGCGAATCGACCGTTTCGGGGATTTTGCCTGCGAAGTCGTGTGGCAGGAAGATACCCTTCTCGGTCTGGCCTTCCTCGACCCACCCGCCAAGATTCTCAATTCCATCGGCTCACTGTTGCCGCAGGGTTAGCGATCTTCACTTAAACCGTTCGAACAGGTCCCGGTCCAATGACTGACGATAACGTTCGACCACGGGAGCAACCGCATCGATAAAAGCGGCGCGTTCGGCTTCGCTAAGCTGGAGGATTTCCGTCTCTCCGGCGCCCAGCTTCACCATCATTTCCGCGTCCTGTTCCGCCGCCAGCTTGCGTTGCAGGGCCGTCGCCTCATGGGCCGCCCCATCGACGGCCCGGCGGACCTCCTCCGGCCAGGATTGATAGGCCTTCCGGTTGCACAGCATCAGGACCACGCCGAAAATATGGCCGCTCAGGGTGATATAGCGGTGATGTTTGTGGATGTTGAAATTGTAAATACTGGTCAAGGGATTGTCCTGGGCTTCGATCTCACCGCTCCCGATCTTATCCATAAGCAACTTGATATCGAGTGCCACCGGCTCAAAGCCCATGGCCTGGAAGGCTTCTCCGGGAAGGTCGGACATCTGCGTGCGGAAACGAATGCCCTTGCAGTCCTCCGGCGAGCGGATCGGGCGGACCCGGTTGGTGATATGCCTGAAACCGTTGTCCCAGAACCCCAGTACCCGAAAATCGGTGCTGTCGGAAATCTTTTCCTTCAGCATTTGCCCGAAATCTCCATCCAGGGCGGCGAAGACCTTTTCCCGGCTGGTTACCATGAAAGGAAGTTCAAAAATCCTGAATTCGGGGATCAGATCGGAAAACCGGATCGAGGAAATATAAAAAGCCGTGAGCTCGCCCGCCGCCGTCATCGGGATCAGATCGCCGGATCCGCGCCCCAGATCGAGGATGCTTTCCTGCAGATGAAAATCAACGTCCGCATCCGGGTTCCCGGCAAGGGCATCGCCGAAGGCGCGCGCCGCCCGGGTATGAATGGAGTTCGGTCCGTGATAACCGCAGAATTTGAGCTCAATCCGCATCTGTAAATGGGGGAATCAATGCGTGGCCTGCATGACGCCAACCGGGTCTTCAATGGTCGTGCGGTGCATAAGGCGGGGTTGGGATTCATCGTAATCGCTGATGCCGCAATGCATCAGCGCCCGGTTGTCCCATATCACCACGTCGCCTTTGCGCCATTTGTGGCGGTAGACGAACTCCGGCCGCGTGGCATGTCGGTAGAGGAACCCGAGCAGGGCTTCGTTTTCTTCGTCGTTCATTCCCTTGATGCCGACGGTGAAACCGGGATTGACGAACAGGCATTTCCGCCCGCTCTCGGGATGGATGCGGATCACGGGATGTTCGACCGGGGGACGGACATCCAGTACTTCCTGGGCGACTTTGGGTGACGTCTTGTTCCAGGAACCGAAGGCGTGCGCAAAATGATGTACGGCGGTCAGCCCATCGAGCATGGATTTCATGGTTTCGGATAGGGTTTCATATGCAAATGCCATGCTGGAAAACATTGTATCGCCGCCGACTTCGGGTACCTCATGGGCGAACATGACGGAACCCAGCGAGGGACATTTCTCATAGGTCAAATCGGAATGCCAGTATTGCCCGGCGTTGGCGCGGCCCTTGGGTTTTCCGCCTTCGACGATATTCGAAAGGCTGTATATCTCCGGATATTCTTCCAGCAGATGATCCTTGAAGACATGGACCTGTAATTTCCCGAAACGGCGGCTGAAGGCGATATGCTGGGCCGGTGTCAGGGTCTGGTCCAGGAACGCGATCACCGAGTGATCGACAAATGCCTGTTTGATTTCGGCGAAGGTCGCACTGTCCAGGTCTACGGATAAATCCACGCCGGAAATTTCGGCGCCCAGGGCAGGCAACTGGGGCTGAATCT
>JAOUPW010000341.1 GCA_029879665.1 Rhodospirillales bacterium
GACGCGGCTGAGCGGCGGCGACGAGCCGTTCGTCACCGTCGACGGCATCCGCATGGCCAAGAAAAAAATGTTTTTTTCCAGCGCCAAGGCCGGGCGCGAACTCGGCTATGCGCCCCGCCCCGCCCGTCAGGCCCTCGGCGATGCGGTTTCATGGTTTCGCGATCACGGCTATCTGTCCTGAACGGGGGGCATCGAATCCCGGGCGCTGCGCCAAACCGGAATCAGGTCTTCAAGAAGAACCTCGGTCCACGATGGCCATCGGCGTTCCACCCAACGGCGGGCGGAACGGGACATGGCGTCGCGCCAGGCCGGGTCGGCGAGAACCGGGGAAATGGTATTGGCCCATGATTGGGGCAGGTTGTCCTGGACGATGAGTCCGTCATTTCCGGATTTTTCAATGAATTGACCGCCGCCATTGGCATTGGCCACAATTGGCGGCAGACCACTGGCCTTGGCTTCGAGAACGACATTGGGGGATACTTCCGACCGCGACGGAAACACGAACAAGTCGGCGCTGGCGTAAAGGGCGGCCAGTTGCGCCTGGGAAATATCCCCCAACATGGTCACGTCGGGACCCAGGAGGTCACGGACGTTATCCATCTGGTTTCCCTTGCCGGCGAAGACGGTGTGGACCGGAATGTTCCGTTCGATCAGAATCCGGGCCGCCGCCGCCAGGGTCATCACTTGCTTGCTCGCGTCGATGCGGCCGGCGAACAGAAGAACCGGCGTTTTTGCGTCGATTCCGAGGTCTTGGCGCAACCGTTCGGGGGCGCGCCGCGAAGGGTGGAACAGATCAAGGTCGATGCCCCGGCGGAAAAAGGAAATCCGGTCCGGGGGCTTGATTTTCCGTGCCCGGTCCATGTCTTCCTGTTTTGAAACCAGAATTCGGTCGCACGAGCGGAGGAGTCGGTTTTCCATGTACCCCATGAAGCCGGCGGCCCGTTCATTGATCCGAAGCCTGTCCAGCAACAACTGGGAGATGTTTCCGTTCCCCGCCACCCGTTCAACAATTTCCGTCATGTAGATACTGGAAAACGCGGGCAAATCCGTATGGATGGAAAAAACGAGCGGCTTTGCCGTGCGCTTGGCGACGGTGGCGCCGGTTGATCCGAAACCGAACATGCTGGTGGCATGGATGACCTCGCGCCCGGCAAGCCGGCGCGCCAGCCCGGGATGGTAAGGGGCAAGGTCCGTATGGCCGGCTCCTTGATCGAGAAACGAAAACCGCCGGGTTCCCAGAACCGGAGGCAGGGTCACATAGCGAACCCATTCGCTCAGATTTTCGCAATGGAATGTTTCACCGAGGAAATAGACGGTCAGGTCTATTGTTTCATCAAGACCCACCGCCGCTCCGGCGAACCGTTCCCAGCATTTGACATGACCGCCCGCGCCGGGAATTTTTTCGAGATCGACCAGAACACCGACGGAAAGAGGGGTGGAAGGCACCGTGGTTTGAGGCATTACTTGCTTCTACTTTTCTTCAGTCCCAGCGGTCAGTTTATTTTTTATTGTTCTAAAGGCCGAGCCTACCGGCAAGAAAAGGGAAAAATTTTAATCAACTTCCCGTTTTAGTATTATTGACTTGCCGAGACAAAAATGTTGCATAGTGTTGGCTAAATGAGGTGCTTGGCTCCGGTGCCAAGCGCGTGCAGGCAAGAAGCTTACGGAGGCGATTACGGAAATGAAAGCGATTATGCTGGCCGCCGGCGTTGGGCGGCGTCTTTATGGTGACGATTATGATCAGCCTCCCAAGGCCCTGCTGAATTTTGGCGGCAAGACTCTTCTCTCCCGCCATATCGAAGTTCTTCAGGACAACGGCGTTGACGAACTGATTTTGGTTCTCGGCCACCGTAAGGAGGAAATTCTCGCCGAGGCCGTTGCTATCGCCGGCAAGAACTATATCCGTTGGTTTCACAATCCCCGTTATCGGGGCGGCGCGGTGCTGTCGTTGTGGACCGCGCGCGAAGTCTTGCGCAGCGGCGAAGATGTGTTGTTCATGGACGCCGACGTTCTGTATCATCCCGAGCTGATCGGGCGTTTGATCCATTCCGCTCATCAGGACTGCTTCCTTTTCGACAGCGACATCGAACCCGGCGAAGAACCGGTCAAGCTGTGCATCCGCGATGGCGTGCCCGTGGAATTCGGCAAAAAAATTTCTGGTGACTTTGATGCTGTTGGCGAATGGCCGGGATTTCTCAAGATGTCGCCGCGCATCGCTGAACTTGTCGCCGATGCCTGCGATGCCTTTGTCGAAGAAGGGCGGCTGGAGGCCACTTACGAGGAGGCTATCCGCCGCGTCGTTCTCGCCGAACCCGATGGCGCTTTCGGTTATGAGGATATTTCAGATGTTCCCTGGATCGAGATCGATTTTCCGGCCGACCTCTTGCGCGCGGAAAACCATATTCTGCCCCGGATTAACGAAATGGCTGCCGAAACTGAAGACGGCGCCGAATCACCGGCGCCGTCTTCCATATCCGCATCCTGAGTTTTCTTAAACCCTGAAGACGTATTCCTTGCCTTGCTCACGTTCGATGTCGGGCGGATAGCTTTTGCGCTTGTCGGCGTAGTACTGGGCCAGATGATCGCCTTCCGACAATTTATTGTAGGTGGCGAAATAGATACGCCGAATCTTGTCGCTCATGTTGGGCTCGGACCCGTGCGGGGCGTAGCAGTCGAAGAAAACAACGTCACCCGGTTTGGTCGGGTAATGGACGAAATCCATGCCTTTCATATCTTCGTCGTTCAGCGGTTCCCATGATTTGTAGAGCCCGCGCTGATGAAAGCCCGACACCATCTGCAGGCAACCGTTCTCGACCGTGGCTTCGTCTATGCAGACAAGAACCGAAATGAAGAAGTCGGCATAGACATCCCATCCGGCCTGGCTGTCCTGGTGGGGTTTGAAGCCGTCGCCGCCGGGCATCTTGAAATTGATCTTTTCCTTGAACATCACCGCTTCTTCGCCCATCAGCTGGCCGACCATGGGTTTCAGGATTTCGCTCAGTTCCTTGAACCCGGGGTGGAAGGGGGAAATGTTCTCGATGCGGCTGATCAGATCCTTGCCGTCGCCCTTGAGGCTTTTTTCGTGATAGACCCAGTGCTTGCCCGGCTCTTCCGGCATGGCGGTCAGTTCCTGCGTCCATTGATCCAGTTTGGCCACATCCTCGGCGCCGAAAGCGTTGCTGTAGACGACGAAGCCGTCCTTGTTGAAATCGGTGATGTGCTGTTCGCTGAGCGGGGAGGGAGGTTTGAGCATGGGGATATCCGTATAAGCGGTTGAGTCATAAACATCTGACCGGGCGCTACGCCCGAGGGCCGGGGATAGTAGCGGGGCGGATAGGGGCTTTCAATCCAAATGCTTTGCGAATAGGAATTAAGTAAATATTATTGGATTCCCCATAAATACCAATCAATGCCCTTGTTTATGCTGCCCGACAATGACCCGTCTCCCGGCGGCGCGGCCATATCTGCTGTTGCCCCGGGCGGCAAGTATGATACTAAATGGCCGCTACGGGCCTGCTGGGCCTAAGTAAAT
>JAOUPW010000342.1 GCA_029879665.1 Rhodospirillales bacterium
CGAAGGGGATCAAAGCGACGAGGTTTTCGTCATCCGCTCGGGCGATGTGGAAATCCTGAAAAAATCCGATGAAGACGACGAGCATATCCTGATCGCCGTCTGCCGTGTCGGCGAAATCATCGGCGAAATGGGGGTGATCCGGAACGAGCCCCGTTCCACCTCCGTCCGCGCCCGGGGCAATGTTGAAGCTCTCGGCATGACCGGGGATGAATTCCTGTCCGCCTTCAATACCGGCAACGACCTGACGATGAAGGTCCTGAAGATGCTATGCAAGCGGATTGCCGATACCAACGCGGATTTAATCGCCAAACAACCCCTGCTGACTTCGGCGATGGCGTCGGAGATAGAGACGATCCGAATTCTGCCGGAATCACCGGAAGTCGGCCAGTGGATCGGCGGTCAAGGAATTAAGATTGAAAAAATTCCGTTCAAGGTTGGCCGTCGCCCGTTTGAAAAAGAGGCGACTAAAATCGGCGACGATTATCTCTCCTTGCATTATTCGGATTCCCACCACATCTCGATCAATCATTTCGTCATAGATGTGGACCCGAACGGCGTTTTAATTGTTCGTGACCTTAAGAGTCATTTGGGAACGATGCTGAATAATGAGCGTATTTCCCGGTTTGATGAATTCATCGAAGCTCCGCTCAAGAAGGGCCCAAACATGGTGGTCGCAGGAGGCGAGAACTCCCCCTTCCGCTTCACCATTCTCGTGGAACCGAAATAATATGTTCTATTGATCCGAGGAGATTGAACAATGGCGGAAAAAAGTCTGGTCGATAAATTAAGGGACAATCCTCTTGGGCAGGTGGATTACACGCAGGCGCTGGACAGCATAAAACGTCAAGTTGGCACCGCCCTCGATGAAATGTGGAAAAATATCGGAACGGCTCATATTGGAGATTCCGGCCGGGCCCTGAACCTTTCCGCCGATCAGGGCGAAACCGAGAAGAAACTCGTCATTTCGGTCGAGCTTCCCGGAATGAACGAAGAAGATGTCGAGATCTCGATCAAGGATAACGTGCTTACCCTCAGCGGCGAAAAAAAATCCGAACATGAAGTCAAGGGATTGAATTTTTATCAGCGCGAGCGGTTTTTCGGCGAATTCGAGCGTGCCTTCCAGCTTCCCGCCGGCGCCGACATTGGCAAAGCCAGCGCCGAAATGGACATGGGCGTGCTGACGATAACGATCCCTAAAATAGCGCCGTCCGGTAAAAAGGCGCGGAAAATCTCCATCAAAGGCGGCAAGTCCACCCGGAAAAAATAGCCTCCGTTCGGGCTCGCCCGCGCCGATTTTTCCCCCGGGGGCGAGTTGCCCCCGGAACGCCTTTTCAGGACCGAAATTCGGCCTTGTTTCGTTGAAAATATTCATATTAACTTGAATTGTTCTACCATAAGGGGCAGAACATAATAGTTTTTTTCGCATCGCGCGTGTGCGGGCGGCATTTCGGAACCAATTGAATCAAAACGATATGTTTAATAATTCGGACGGCAACAATGATCGCGCCGGTGGAGCGCCGGCGGAAGGGCCGGGGGCTCTGAAAAACTACAGTCAAGAACTGCTCAATGAAATTCAAAAGGCCGGCGAAAGCCTGCTTAAGTCCATGTTCGACAAATCCAACCAGGGCGTTTTGATCAACAGAAACATGCGGGCGCTCTATGCCAATCAGGCGCTGGCGGATATTTACGGTTACGAAACGCCGGCGGAAATTCTTGCGCTCGAATCCACGCGATTGCTTGTTGATCCGGAAGATAGTCAATATTCCGGCGAACAGCACCATGCCCGTATCCGCGGCGATTCCGTTCCGCTGGATAACGAATACCGGGGCCGGCGCAAGGACGGCACGGAGGTGTGGATCGAAAAAAGATCCTTCCCCATCGAATGGGACGGAAAATCCGCAATTTGCACGTTCAGGTTCGATATCACGGCCCGTAAACGGGCGGAAGAAGAGGCAAGAAAATCTCAGGAGCGGCTGATTAACGCCATCGAAAGCATTTCCGATGGCTTTGTGCTGTTCGACAAGGATGGGAAACTTGTTCTTAGCAACAACCGCTACCGGGATCTTCTTTCCCTGAAACACAACGACCTTCAGCCGGGCATGACTCTGGAAGATATCGTCAGGCTGCGTGTTGCCCGGGGGTTGATCCCGGAAGCAATCGGGCGCGAGGATGACTACGTCCGCGAACGGATTGTTTTGCACGATACCGAGGGCGAAAAGACGGAACTGAAATTGAGCAGTGGCCGTTGGGTGCTTTGCGCCGATCATCGCACCAAGGAAGGGGAAACCGTCAGCATCCGCAGGGATGTCACCGAATTGAAAGAAAGAGAGGAAGCCCTGAAACGGGCCCGCGATGAACTTGAATCTAGGGTCAAGGAGCGCACCTGGGAGTTGACCCAGGAAATCAGCGAACGAAAACTTGCGGAAAAAAGAACGCTTGATGCGTTGGCGGAAGCAAAAATAGCGAACCGGACGAAATCAGAATTCCTTGCCAATATGAGCCATGAACTGCGAACCCCCCTGAATGCGGTGATCGGTTTTTCGGATGCGTTGAAAATGGGAGTGTTTGGGCCGCTGGCCAATGAAAAACAGGCCGATTATCTGGATAATATCCATCAATCCGGCACGCATCTTCTTGATTTGATCAACGACATTCTCGATGTTTCGACGATCGAAGCGGGCATGCTCGAGTTGAGAAAAGAAAATATAGATATATCCAGCATCGCGGAATCGGTTTTGAAAATGGTCAAAACCCGGGCGGATGCGAGAGAAATAAAACTAATTTCCGATATCAAACCGGACCTTCCGAAGTTGTGGGTTGACGAACGCAGGTTCAAACAGATTCTTCTCAATCTTCTCTCCAACGGAATAAAATTTTCCGCCGCCGGGAGCGAAGTGAAGCTGGTCGCGGAAAATATCAACGACGATCATATTTGTTTGAGCATAATCGATATGGGAATTGGCATGGATGATCAGGATATCGATGTCGCCTTGCGCCCTTTCGACCAGGTGGACAGCCGTCTCGCCCGCAAATATGAAGGAACCGGACTTGGCCTGCCGTTAAGCAAAAGCCTGGTCGAGGCACATGGAGGAACTCTCGAAATCATCAGTAAAAAAGGAAATGGGACCACGGCCCGCGTTAGCTTTCCATTGGCGAGGGATCGTATCCGAGCATAAAGGCGTCCCAAACTGCCCGTAAATTTCATTTCGGTGAATTCAAGCGCGGTTTTTTGCTGTTCCTTCTTGCCTTCCCATCCTCCTCATGGTTGGTCACCGACGGGCGCGGGTCGTCATTGGCGGCCGCAATTTGGGGGGGGCTGGAAATCTAGGCTAAAATCCGTAACGCCCATTTTAATTATGTCTCAAGGAATTAATTGATGAACAACCCGGATAAGGAATTTATTTATATCGGCGACCCCATGTGTTCGTGGTGCTATGGATTTTCACCCGTGATTCAGGCGCTTTACCGGAAACACAAAAATGACGTCAAGATGACTCTGACGGTTGGCGGTCTGCATGTGGGGG
>JAOUPW010000343.1 GCA_029879665.1 Rhodospirillales bacterium
ATGACCACGGGACGGGCTTTGGTCTGTTCCAGTGCCTTGCCGATGATCGGGGAGTACTCCTTATCGGTGATCAGCACCTTGGCTTCACCGTGTTCGAGGATAAAGGCGATGTTGGCGGCATCGAGGCGGACGTTCAATGCATTGAGAACCGCACCTGCCATGGGTACGCCAAAATGCGCTTCCAGAAGACCCGGCACATTAGGCGCGATAACCGAGACCGTATCGCCGAGGCCGACGCCGCGCCCCTTGAGCGCCCCGGCCAGCCGCCGGCAGCGTTGATAGAATTCCCGATAGGTATAACGGAGATTGCCGTGAATGACGGCCGTCTTGTCGGGATAGACCCAGGCTGCCCAACGCAGAAAGTCGAGCGGACTCAGCGCCCGGAAATTGGCCGGGTTTTTTTCAAGATCCTGTTCGAAAATTGGAGAAGGCTTCTTGCTCTTACTCAACGGCCCCTCCCTACCGGTTCAGTATTGACGGTTCCGGCGCGGCGTGCGCCCGAATTGCGATCCTAACACGCCGCAAATCGATTCGCATCCATGGATTGAGGCGGTCCGGGACAGACCGGAACCGCTCTAGTGGTGATGGCCGGGGGTATGGTTGCTGCACGGACACAAGCCGGAACTCATATCCACGACCCTGCCGTTTTTCTGCTTGTTGGTCCCGCGCACCGAAAAGCAGGAAATCTGGCGAGTGACCTTTTTCGATCCGCACGATGGACAGGGTTCCGTTTTTGCGCCCTTTCCTCCCATAACAAGGGTCTGAAACATGCCCTCGCAGTCGTCACATTGATAATTGTAAAAAGGCATCGTCTCTCTCCTGCTTCCCTCTCCCGGCTTCAATGAACCGGGAGAGGGTCGTTGTTAGTCACATGCGCCAAATCGTGGAGGCCAAATCACATGGGAATTACATAAAGTTCCTTGATCGGCCACTTGGAGAGAATCTCGACGCCCGTCTTGGTCACGTGGATAACCTCCTCGATGCGTACGCCCTGGCCTTCACCGTCGCCTTCCTGGGTCTCGATGGCGAAACACATGTCTTCCTCGATCACCATGGGGTGGTCAACGGAACAACCCCGCCATACCAACGGCGGCTCATAGAGCGTGAGACCAATCCCATGGGCCCAGTTGTTGCCGGCGGTCTGTTCTTCGGACACGACACCGATGTCGCCCCAGACGTCCGGTCCTTTCGGCCATTTTTCAGCGATTTCCTTGGACGTAACGCCGGGCTTGATGATGTCGATGGCGGCATAGAGCCAGTCGTAGGCCCGCTGGTAGGCGGCCTTGGTCGCCTTCGACGGTTCACCCATACTGAAGGAACGGTAATAACAGGTCTTGTAGCCGTTCCACGACGTGTTGTAGGTGTCGGCGTAGATGACGTCGCCGGCGGCGATGCGCCGGCCGGTCCAGTGCCGCAAGTTGGGCCACGTATAGGGGCCCGAGGTACAGAAAACGCCGGAATGAACCTCGCCGCCATTGGCATAACAGGCCTTGAACATCTCTCCCAGAATTTCATGTTCGCTACGGCCGGGCCGGGCGGTATGGGCCAAGGCATCGAACATGGCATCGCTGATGGAACATGTGTTGCGCAGGCATTCAACTTCTTCCGGCATCTTATGTTTGCGCGCCTCAAGCAGAGCAGCATAACCTTCACCGCTGGTCTTGATGCCTTTGCTTTCGAAGGCGGCGGTAATGAGCGGATCGGCGAAATCCATCGCCAGTACCTCATTTTCCATGCCCGCTTTTTTCAGCTCATCATAAATCTGGTCGATGAACCGTTTGATCGCCGCCTGATGGGCGGAATCACCCATGCAACGCGCGATCCAGCCCATGCCGGTAATCGCCCATTTGACGTGTCCAGGCGGCAACCAGGGCGAATTGCGCTCGGTGTGATAGCCGATATCGCCCTGCTCGAAGATGATGGGTTGCTCAATTCCCTTGATCAGAAGGGAATAACGGAGCCCGGAGCTGGGCGTCGTCCACTGCGGCGTATAGGTGCTGGTTATGTAGCGCGTGTTCCATTCATTGAGCGAAAGGAAGGATCCGAAATTGCGCTTTACGAAAAGTTCGTTTGTGGCCCGGGCAAGCCGCCCATTGCGGAGCCGGTCGAGATTGATCCCGTCGATCCAGTCGGTCACCTGGAAGGGATAGGATTTCCCATAAGCGTCGGTCATGACTTGTCCCCTTGTGATGAGGACGGACTAAACTACGGCAACTGACGGACCGATTTACCTCGAGCGGAATTGTCGATCCGCGCGTCCCCAACGATTTTCGTTTGGGTTTACCTCGGGTTTCCCCCCTTGGGACGCAGTTTCCGGAGCCTTAAGCCGGCCTCGTTTTTCAGATCATAACCTTTTCATATGGCATATCGTTTTAATAATAATATTTTCTTATACCATCTATCAGATTTTTCAGTCCTCCTGAAAAATATGGTTTTTTCCTGTTTTTGAGCGCAACTCCGGCCTCAGCTCCGGGAATTCTTGCTGATGAAGGTGTCCCAGGATTTGGCGACCGTGCGAACTTCCTGATTCAAGGCATCGACAAAGATGCGGGCCGCAGCGGAGAGGGGATGACGGATCTGATAAATGAGAAAGAAGTTGGAATAAAAATCGGGATCAATGATTGGGTTAAAACACAATGATTTTGACTCGGCCTCGTAAATAACAGCGGTAAACGGGAGGATTGTCGCCCAATCGGAATTGCGGATAAATTCGATCGATCCCTGCATGGCGTCCATTTCCATGATCTGCGCTACTTCGATTTTTCCGGAGTGGATGAATCGGTCCAGGTTTTCCCGCAATCCATGCCGCCCGGAGGGGGCAACAAGTTTCAGGGGCGGCATTTTTTTTATCTTCACAGGTTCCCAGGGATTCAGATTCAAGGCTCGCCCCGATATCAGAACCATTTTTTCCCGTGATATGGTTTCGATTTCGAGTCCTTCATGGGTTGGCGGATCGATCACCACTGCGAAATCCAGTTCCCCGGATAAAACCCAATCGGTCAACGTTCCGCTATAGGCTTCGGCCAGACTGATTTTGATATGCGGATAATCGATGACGAATTTGGGTAGTAACGGCGGCAGCAAACCGCGCACCACGGAAGGAATCAGTCCGACCTTGATAAAGCCGGACACCTCGCCGCCCAATTCCAGCATTTCGTGCTCGGCGGATTTTATGGATTTCAGGATCGAAACCGCATGGCGGTAAAATTCCTGCCCTGCAAAAGTCGGCACCACGCCGTGCACGGAACGGTCAAACAAGGAATTGGAAAGTTCTTCCTCAAGCTGCTTGATGTGGGTGCTGAGTCCCGGTTGGGCGCAATTTTCGCGGCGGGCAGCCTTGCTGAAGCTTCCTTCTTCATAAACCGCGACAAAATGCCTGATCTGGCGGAAATTCATGGTCAGAACCGAGTTCCAATGCTGCCTGAATACTAGAACAAGCACTCGCGCCGCAAAAGGCCCTTTCCCGGATGGGCGGTATATCGGTTGCCGGGGCCCGGCCCCGACTTTGGCGAATCCGGCCCG
>JAOUPW010000344.1 GCA_029879665.1 Rhodospirillales bacterium
TAAACGCCAAACCCATGTCACGAAAAGTGACGTAAGTCACCTCCCACTCACCATCCCAAAGGAGAGTCAAAACACTCTCATCCTCCGGTTGGCCGGCATAGGAAATACGGGGCCGGTTCAGTCCGGCCCAGTCCAGGGAATCCAAAACCTTTTCAACAGCCAGCATGCCGTAAAGCGGTGCCTCGAAGCGCCCCGCGAGTTCGCCGGTGACAAGTTCCGCAAATCGACCGTTCCTGCGAAACAGGGGATAGGATGCCTTTTCCCGTTTCACCCGGACCACATCGCCCAGTTCGACAACCGCGCCGGAGTCCCCAGCCGCGCCCGGGGCCGGAATTGGCGTGCTGAGGATTCTTTCCGATAAAGATAGAAAATTCTTGGGCAGGCGGATTGAAATTTCAACGGGATTCAGGCCCGCGCCACGGTGAGAGTATCCAACGCTGACCCCCCCGAACAATGCCGTGATGGTATCGTATACGTCCTGTTCCTGGACACCGTGAAATTCCAAATTTTCCTGATCAATTTCGAACCGTAAACGATCCGCGCGTTGGCCGAAACTATCATCAACATCAACGATAAAATCAGTCGTCCGGAAGGCCTCTCGGACCTTGACGGCGGCCGCTCGCCTGGACTCCGCATCGGGACCATAAATTTCCGCCAACAACGTCGACAAAACGGGGGGGCCGGGCGGGACTTCGACGACCTTGATACTGGTCCCTTCGGGAACATTCAAATCCGCAAGCCGTTTACGTATATCCAAGGCAATGGCGTGACTGGCCCGGTCGCGCTCATCCTTGGAAAGAAGGTTGACCTGCAGATCGCCCTGCCAAGAATGTTCACGTAAATAATAATGCCTCACCAGACCGTTGAAGTTGAACGGCATGGAAGTTCCCGCATAAACCTGCATATGGATAAGCTCGGGCAAATCCTTTATACGCTCCGCTGCCTCGAAAAGAATCCGTTCCGTCGTTTCAAGGCTGCCTCCCTCCGGCAGATCGACAACAACCTGAATCTCGGATTTATTGTCGAAGGGAAGCAATTTCACGGTCACGTTTTTGGTAACGAATAAAAGACATGAGGCAATTGTGACGGCGGCAACTGCGATCAGGAATATTTTAGCCCGCTGCCTACCGGTCAGAAGCGGAGCGGCAACCCAACGGTAAAAACGGGCGAATATATCCGATTCATGGCCATCATGCGCTTGTCCGGTACTGCCGTTTGCGGCGAAAGTGCGGCGGCTAACCCTATAAAGCAGCCAAGGCGTCAAGATCACCGCGACGAAGAAGGAAAAAATCATGGCCGCCGAGGCATTGGCCGGAATCGGACTCATGTAGGGACCCATGAGTCCGGACACGAACATCATGGGCAGGAGAGCCGCGACGATGGTGAGGGTGGCGACAATAGTCGGGTTTCCGACTTCGGCCACGGCCTCAATGGTTGCTTCAACAGGCCGTACACTGCCGCCCATTCGCCAATGACGAACAATGTTTTCAACCACCACGATGGCGTCGTCGACCAGAATGCCAATTGAAAAAATTAATGCAAATAGGCTGACGCGATTAATGGTGTAACCCATGGCCCAAGAAGCAAACAGGGTCAAAAGAATGGTTGTCGGAACCACCACCGCAACAACCACTCCTTCCCGCCAGCCGAGAACGATTGATATCAGGATCACAATCGAAACTGTTGCCAAGCCAAGGTGAAACAGAAGTTCGTCGGATTTGTCGGTTGCCGTTTCGCCGTAATTTCGGGTCACGGTAATTTTTACTTCTGAGGGAACAAGGCGGTTACGGACTGAATCCAAGCGGTTCATAATTTCATCCGCGACAATAACGGCGTTGGCGCCCTTGCGCTTCGCCAACGCCAAGGTCACGGCGGGCCGTTTTTCAATGCTGTTCTTCGCGTCTTTCCACAAATGCCAGACCCGGTGATCTTCCTGAGCTGCGCCGACGATCACGTCGGCAACATCCTTGACATACACTGGCCGGTCATCCCGCGACGTCATCAGCAACAAGCCGATGTCGGGGATGCCCGAGAGAGTCTGCCCGGTAATCACGGGAAGGGTTTTATCCCTCTCTCGCAGGCTTCCAACCAGAACCGACCGGTTTGCATTTTGGATTTTCCGAACAAGCTGATTCAGGGTCACACCGTAAAGGGACAGGCGTTCGGGGTCGGGCTCAACCCTGATCTGGTTGGGAGAACCGCCGACAATAAAGGTCAATCCGACATTATTGATCTTGTTAAGTTCATGGAGAAGTTCCTCGGCGATTTCCCTTAAAGCGTTATCGGTCCACCGGTACTGGTGCTTGGCATCCGGCGAAAGGGTCAGGGTGACGATGGGAACATCGTTGATACCCCGCCCGATAATCAACGGATCGGGTATACCAAGGGGGAGCCGCTGGATGTTGGCACGTATTTCATCGTGTATCCGTAAGATTGCCACATCTTCATCGGTTCCAACCTCGAACCGGGCGGTAACCACCACGCGGTCGTCCTCGCTCCGGGAATAGACATGTTCAACCGCATTAATCCCCTTGATGATGTCTTCAAGGGGCTTGGTGACGAGTT
Organism: Rhodospirillales bacterium; assembly: GCA_029879665.1. Taxonomy (GTDB): domain Bacteria; phylum Pseudomonadota; class Alphaproteobacteria; order Rhodospirillales; family JAOUPW01; genus JAOUPW01. Next base: position 2,566 of record JAOUPW010000344.1, read on the forward strand.
CGACGGCATCCGGAGCCTTGAGTCCGCTGGCATTTACCTGAATATCGACCACGGGAACGCTGATCTGGGGTTCTTCCTCGCGGGGAAGCGCCATAAGGGCGGCAATTCCCAGGCCGAGAGAAATCAGCAACAGCAGCGGTGTCAAAGGGGATGATATAAACGCACGCGTCAATATGCCGGAAAGCCCGAGTTTCACCTGACCGGAATTCATCGGCTCACGTCCCGTCAGACGACGGGCGGATCAAAATGTCTCCCACCCTGAGACCGGACAGGATCTCGATCCCACCGATTGTATTTTGACCCGGCTGCACGACCACTTCGCTTCCGTCTTTGAGGCGGACAAAGGTAAGACCATAGCGCTGAAACAAATATGCCTGGGGAACAACTATAATACGGCGATCACCCGTGTTGACGTAAACAGAGATTCGCTCTCCGACAAAATAATCGCCAAGATCGGTTACAGAAATATCCGCAACGACCCGGCCCTGTTCCAATTTAGGATAAACTTGTCGGATAATGCCTTCGCGCAAGGGGGCGCCTGGCTCAAGCGCTCTCTCGTCGGCGCCACGGGCGCCAAGCAGCACCCTGTCGCCTCCTTTAAGAAAACGGGCATGGCGTTCCGGGACGCGCATACGCAGTATAAAACCCTGCCCGGCGATGATCGCAATGGGCTCCCCCGCCAGAACTACGGTGCCTGTGGTGACATCAACCCTGATCACCCGGCCTTGCGTTGGCGCCAGCACCTCCCCTTCGGTCATTTGCTGGGTTATAACCCTGCGTTCCGCTTGCATCGCATTTAGATTTCTCTCGATAACCTTGAGGGCGCTTTCCGTTTCATCCAGCCTGGCCTTGGGAATGGTGCCGCTTTCAAACAGTTTTTTCGACCGGCTATAGGTTGTTTGCGCAAGATCCCGTTCCGACATCAGAGACTGAATCCGGGAGTTGATC
>JAOUPW010000345.1 GCA_029879665.1 Rhodospirillales bacterium
GAAACTGCTTCGTATTTGCGTCCGAACCCCAGGCGTTGGTTCGCGCCGGGCTGGTGGGGGCTTCCCTCAACCCGCGGGCGCGGGGCGAATTATTGCAACTGCAATTCACCACCGGCGGGGAAACCGCGTTTGCCGGCATTCATCGCGTCCTGCCCGGGGAAACCCTGGAAATCAAGGCGGGCCGCATCATCGGCCGTCGACGCAGTGCGGCCCTGCCCGAAGACGGCCCCGCCCCCCTGACCAAGCTCGCCGCCCTGGCGGAACTGGACAGCCGGCTCAACGATGCCGTCGGCGTGCATCAGCGTTCCGACGTGCCCTACGGCATGTTTTTTTCCGGCGGCGTCGATTCATCCGTGTTGCTGGCGATGATGTCCCGGCTCAACGAACGGCCGGTGATCGCGTTTACCGCCGGTTTCCCCGGCTCATCGGTTCACGATGAACGGGAACACGCCCGCGCCGTCGCCCGCGCCGCCGGCGCCGATCATCACGAAGTTGAATTCGGCGAGGAGGATTTCTGGTCTCTGCTTCCCGAAATCGCCGCCGCCATGGATGATCCGGCGGCGGATTACGCCGTGCTGCCGAGCTGGAAACTGGCCGCCGCCGCCCGGCAGGGGGGCCTCAAGGTGGTGCTCGCCGGCGAAGGCGGCGACGAGGTTTTCGCCGGCTATAGCCGGTATCGCGGCGCCCTGCGCCCCTGGCCTTTTCGCCGGGCGTTGCGCCGCAAGGGCATTTTCGACGGCCTTGGCGTGCTGCGCGAAATGCCCGGCCCCTGGCGCGACGGCATCCGGGCGGCGGAGGAGGCGGCCAAGCCCGCCTGGACGTCCCTGATGGCGGCCCAGGCTACCGACTGCGCCGACTGGCTGCCCCATGATCTGCTGGGTAAGCTCGACCGCTGCCTGATGGCCCACGGGGTCGAAGGCCGGGTGCCCTTCCTCGATCCCAAACTGTCCGCCTTCGCCTTCCGTCTGCCCGACGCCCTCAAGGTCCACCGCGGCAACGGCAAATGGCTGCTCCGGCGCTGGTTGGAAACCGCATTGCCGGAATCCCGGCCTTTTTCCCGCAAACGCGGCTTCACCGTGCCCGTGGGCGAATGGATTGCGGCGCGGGGCAGGGAACTGGGCCCCCTGGTGGCGGCCCAGCCGGGGGTCGAGGAAATCTGCCGCCCCGGTGCGGTTGAGGCGCTGTTCGCGTCCCCCGGCGCGCGCGCGGGCAAGGCCGCCTGGACGTTGCTGTTCTATGCGCTTTGGCATCGCACCCATATGCTGGGGCGTTCGCCAGCCGGCGGCGTGTTCGAGACCCTGTCCCCTCAGGGGAACCTGTAGCCTTTTTCCTTCCACCAATCGGCGACTTTGCTGTTGATCGCCGGCCAGTCGATGCGTTCCTCGCGGGTGTTCTTGCGTCCGGCCGCCAGGGAAAACTTGTTCATGACCTTGGGAAATTCAATCCTGAGGTCTTCGGGCGCTTCGGTGAAATGGGGAAGTTTGTCCTGCGTCATCGTTCCGCTCTGTCCTCGGTTTCCGTTTCTCTCCATAGCGGCCCTGACGGGCCTTTGCGGAGGGGTGAAGGTTCATGTCCCCAAAACCTATGGGTCCAGCCAAAGAAAAACGTCATATGCTTAGGGACATTTTACCCCATTCCGGGGATATCGTATACAATCGGCCGGCAATCAAGGGAGCCTTAGGGGAAATATGGCAGCATCCACGGAAATCACGCTGCGCCGGCCCGACGACTGGCACGTGCATTTGCGCGACGGCGCCATGCTCAACGCGGTGGCGCCGATCACGGCGCGCGCCTTCGCCCGCGCCATCGTCATGCCCAACCTGGTGGACCCGGTGACCACCGCGGCCGCCGCCGGGCAATACCGGGAACGGATTCTCGATGCCGTCGGACGGGACGGCGGCTTCACGCCGCTGATGACGTGTTACCTGACCGATCGCACCGACGCCGAAGACTTGTGCGCCGGCCATGCCGACGGCGTGTTCACCGCCGCCAAGCTGTACCCGGCGGGGGCCACCACCAATTCGGCTTCGGGGGTCACCGACATGGCGCGCATCCGGCCCGTGTTGGAAGCCATGCAGGAAACCGCCATGCCGTTGCTGATCCACGGCGAGGTCACCGACCCGGAGGTCGACGTCTTCGACCGCGAAGCGGTGTTCATCGAGCGCGTGTTGACGCCGTTGCTGGCCGATTTCCCGGCGCTCAGGGTGGTGTTCGAACACATCACCACGGCGGACGCGGTCGCCTTCGTGCGCGCGCAAGGCCCGCGCGTGGCCGCGACCGTGACCGTGCATCACCTTTTGATCAACCGCACCGACCTGTTCCGGGGCGGCATTCGCCCGCATCTCTACTGCCTGCCGGTGGCCAAGCGCGAAGCCCACCGGCTGGCGTTGGTGGAAGCCGCGACCTCGGGCGAGGGATGTTTTTTCCTCGGCACCGACAGCGCGCCGCACCCGGTGGCCGACAAGGAAAGCGCCTGCGGTTGCGCCGGCATTTTTTCCGCCCCCGCCGCATTGGAACTTTACGCCCAAGTGTTCGCCGACCAGGGCGTCCCCGAACGGCTGGAAGCCTTCGCCGCATTGAACGGCCCGGCCTTTTACGGCCTGCCGGTGAACGAGGGCACGGTGACGTTAAAGCGCGAAGACTGGACCGTCCCCGATGCCGTGCCCGTCGCCGTCGGCGGCCTGGTGCGGCCGTTCATGGGGGGGGAAGTTGTGGGGTGGAAGGTCGCGGATTAAATCCGCCGCCCCTTCAAATCCCTGATCATCTCCCTGGCCGCATTGTGGCCCGGGGCGCCGGTGACGCCGCCGCCGGGGTGGGCGCCGGATGCGCACAGGTAGAGCCCCTTCACCGGCATGCGGTAATCCGCATGGCCCGCCGCCGGGCGCAGGCTGTAGAGTTGCCCCAAATCCAGTTGTCCGTGGAAGATGTCGCCGCCGATGAGCCCGAAGTCCCGTTCCAGGTCGAGCGGGCTCAGCACCTGCGTTCCCAGGATGGCGTCCCGGAAATTGGGCGCGAAGCGGCTGACCGTGTCGATCACCGTTTCCGCCGCCGCGTCTTTCGCGTCGTCCCAGTTTTGTCCATCAGGCAGGTCGTAATCGAAATGCTGACAAAAGAGACTCGCCACGTGTTGGCCCGCCGGCGCCAGGGTTTCGTCGAGGGTGCTGGGGATCAGCATCTCGACGATGGGGCTTTTCGACCAGCCGTATTCCCGCGCGTCCCGGCAGGCCCGGTCCATGTAGCGAAGCGACGGCGCCATGATGATGCCGCTGGTGTGGTGGGGCTGTTGGGTGGTGCCCGGGGCGCAGGTGAAATCCGGCAGTTCCCTGAGCGCCACGTTCATGCGAAAGGTGCCCGATTTGCATTTCCACTGTGCCATGCGCCGGAGGAAGGGTTCGGGCTGGGCGTCGGCGGCGACCAGGCGGGTGAACAGCAGCCTGGGATTGATGCCGGCGGCGACGGCGCGGGCGGTGATCTCACGCCCGTCGGCCAGGCGCACGCCCGTGACT
>JAOUPW010000346.1 GCA_029879665.1 Rhodospirillales bacterium
GGTGGAGGGCCACCTGACGTTACTGGATCAGAACCGGGTTATGCGCCCGCACCCGTATTTCCGCCTGTTTTCCACCACCAATACCATTGGACTCGGCGATACCACGGGCCTCTATCACGGGACCCAGCAAATCAACCAAGGACAGATGGACCGTTGGAACATCGTCGCCACGCTGAACTATCTGCCCCATGACGATGAGGTAAAAATCGTCACGGCCAAGGTTCCGTCTTACAACACCGATGAAGGTAAAAAAACCGTCAGCGCAATGGTCGAACTGGCGGACCTGACGCGAGCCGGGTTCATCAACGGCGATATTTCCACTGTGATGTCGCCCCGCACCGTCATTACCTGGGCCGAGAACACAGAAATTTTCAGCGATAAAACCTTCGCCTTCCGCGTGACCTTCCTTAACAAATGCGACGAAGTGGAACGGCCGATCGTTGCCGAATATTACCAGCGTTGCTTTGGCGAAGAACTTCCCGATTCAGCCGCCAGGGCAACGGTCCTATAAAGTCCTGCGGCTAATGAATTGACGAAACCGGAGTCAAAGTGACCATAACAGAAAACAAGACGGAACTGGTCAAGCGCGTAACTGAGGCCGCCCTGAAAGCAATTTCCGGGCATACCGACCTTTCCGTATCCTTCTCCCAGCCAGGCGCCTCTGTCGACGGCGCCGCCAGCGTCGGCACGGATTCCGTGCGCCTTCCCACGCCCCCCAGGCAAATGACCGTTGATGACCTCGCCCATCTCAGGGGGGTTGCCGATGCCTCCGCCCTCCGGCTTCGTTTCCATAACGAGAAACTGCACCGCGAACTCCGCCCCGGCGGCCACGAAGCCCGTGCGATCTATGAAATCATCGAACAGGTTCGCGTCGAAGCACTGGGAACGGAGCGCCTTGCCGGAGTCGCAGATAACCTTCAATCCCTGCTTGAACACCGCTGCCGCAAGTTTGCCGACGTTACGGAAAAAGACGCCCTGCAACTGCCCCAGGTGCTGGGATTGCTGGTGCGTGAAAAAATCACAAATATGCCGGTTCCCGCCGATGCCGCCCGGATGGTCGATCAGTGGCGCGAGTTTCTGAATGAAAAACTTTCTCAACAATTCCACGACCTTTCCGAACGTTCTCATGATCAAGCCTCTTTCTCCGAAGTGGTGACGGATATGATTCGCAACCTTGATCTGCTTGACGAGGACGACGCCAATTCTCCCGACGATGACGATTCCGACGGCGATGAACAGTCCGAAAACGGCGAAGATCAAAACCAGGACGAATCCCGTCAGGCGGGAACGGACGAAGACGGCTCTTCCATGATGGACGGGGGCGACAGCGAGTCTGGTGAAGACACCCAATCCTCCATGACCGGCAGCGATGAACAGTTCATGGCCGGGTCCGGCGAAGAGGAACCGGCCGGCCCCAGTGACTGGGACCCGGACTGGCCCAATAATGAACCCGGGCAACGTGCCGCCTATCGCGCCTTTTCGACCGCCTTCGATGAAATTATCGATGCCGAAATGCTCTGTGACCAGGAAGAGATGTCCCGCCTACGCCATCAGCTGGACCAGCAACTCTCCCACTTGCAGGGGGTAGTATCCAAGCTCGCCAACCGCCTGCAGCGGCGCCTGATGGCGAAACAAACCCGTTCTTGGGAATTCGACCTGGAAGAAGGAATTCTCGATGCCGGACGCCTGTCCCGAGTCGTCATCGATCCGGTTCATCCACTGAGTTTCAAGCGGGAACAGGAAACTGATTTCCGTGACACGGTCGTTTCCCTGCTGATCGACAATTCCGGCTCCATGCGCGGCCGCCCCATTACCATTGCCGCCATAAGCGCAGACATCCTTGCGCGCACGTTGGAGCGCTGCGGCGTCAAGGTGGAAATTCTCGGTTTCACCACCCGGAACTGGAAAGGCGGCCAGACCCGGGAAAAGTGGGTCGCCAGCGGCAAGAGCAAGAACCCCGGACGACTCAATGATCTCCGCCACATCATCTACAAGGGTGCGGACCAGCCTTGGCGCCGCGCACGCAAAAATCTGGGCCTGATGCTGCGCGAGGGTCTGCTCAAGGAAAACATCGACGGCGAGGCACTTCTCTGGGCTCACAACCGTCTGCTGGCGCGACCGGAACAGCGGCGCATCCTGATGGTTATTTCCGACGGCGCCCCGGTGGATGATGCGACACTATCCGCAAATCCGGGAAATTATCTGGAGAAACACCTACGTGAGGTGATTCGGTGGATTGAGCTTCGCTCAGATGTGGAACTGATCGCCATCGGCATCGGCCACGACGTCACCCGGTATTATACCCGCGCCGTGACCCTGATCGACGCTGAGGAACTGGGCGGGACGATGATGCAGAAGTTGGCTGAATTGTTCGACGAGGAACCGGGTTTCGTCGCGAAGGGACCCAAAAAACGCCGTGTAAGGGCTTAAAAAACAATATTATTTTCTTATTCGGCTTCGTTTCTTGCCCCGCAAGAAATCCGCTCCGCGCATCCTTCCCGTACATCGCCAGTTCCTAAAGCGGATCCTGAATGACCGCCCTTGTTTCGTGACATCGATCGTTCCGGAAGCGCTCTGCTTGACTTTAATTATTAGTGAGAAGGAAATAATTGATGATACAAACACATTCTTTACTTTATTTTCATATAGTTATTTGAGCTTAGGAATAATTTTTAGTTGCATATTTTACAATGAGCACTCTTGTAACGGGGATCGGGAAACCTGAAGACTGGTTATGACAAAAATCGAAATCATTGACGACCAGCATCTTCTGAAACTCGCGGCTCAACACTCGGTTGAGGGCCGGTCCGAACTTGCCGGGACTATTTCAAACCTTTTCGATGAATCCGCCGGATCCTTAAGCGACCGCGAACGGATTCTCATGTTCGACATCCTGAGAAGCATCATCCACGATGTTGAAATGAGCGTGCGCCGGAAATTAAGCGAAATGCTTGCCGGTTTTCCCGATGCGCCCCAAGATCTGATCCGCACCCTCGCCAATGACGAGATCGAGATTGCCTATCCCATCCTTAACAAAAGCGTCGTGCTTCGCGATGCCGACCTGATTGAAGTCATTAGAAACCGGACTCTCGAACACCAACTTGCCATCGCAACCAGGGAATCTGTTTCCGAGGAAGTTTCCGATGCGCTTGTTTCAACCGGCGACAAAGGGGTGATTAAGGAACTGCTGTCCAATCCTAAATCGCGAATCTCGAATGCTACCATGGAATATCTGGCAGAAGAATCACGGCGGGTGGATACTTTCCAGGAACCGGTCGTCCATCATACCGATCTTGCGCCGGAACTGGCGCAACGCATGTTCATATGGGTTTCAGCCAGCCTCAGGGACCATATCCTTACCCGGTTTAATTTCGACGCCACCACCATCGACGTCCTTCTCCTCGATGCCGCCACCGCAGAAATGGAACTTGTCGAGGCCCATGCAAAGGAGAAAAGCAAGTCATCCCTACTTGCCCAAGAGCTTAAAAACGAAGGACTTTTAAAC
>JAOUPW010000347.1 GCA_029879665.1 Rhodospirillales bacterium
TATCTGTGCTATTTTTTCCGGTGCTGGGCGGAGCCGATTAAAAGGACAGCAAAGGCGCCATGTCGATGATCGAGCCGGGTGGGTCGTATATGCCCATCAGACGAATGAACACGAGGTAATAGACCGCGCCACCCATAACCGATACCGGGACCAACCGTGAAAGTCGGCGCGTTCCGAACATGTAGAGGACGGCGGCCAAGGCGATGACGGTCGAAACAAGGTAGCCGAAGGCAAGGAACAGGAAGAAATAAAAAAATCCGATGCCGATAAGAATGGCGTTCACGATGATCCCGTCGCGGGTCATGGGCGGTCTCGAATTTTTATCCCGGCTTGGAAACAGAACGCTCTGAATGGCCATCATCACACCGAAGATAACGATCAACCAGGATACGACGTTCGGCACCAGCTCCGGTCCGACCGCTTCGCGTTGAACGTTTTCGATCTCACCGACCTGAAACAAGGCAAAAACACCGATACTAACAATTCCCAAGGATACCAGGATGTCGCGAAGTTTTGCCGTCATCTGGATGGATGCCTCATAACGCGAAGAGAATGACGCTTAGTCTCGCGCCAAGGGCCGTCGGGTTAAATACCGACGGCCCCGAGCGCGAAAAGACAGTGAGTTTATTTACCTTTTTTTGCCTTGCGAAGTTCCGCTACGACGGGAGCGAATTTTTTCGCCATGGAGTCCACCTGCTTCAGCACATCCTCGGCCGAACGATGGAAGCCAACCGCGCCGGCCTTCTTGAGGAGGTTGACGTAGCCCTTGGACGTGGCAACCTTTTTGACCGCATCCTTGACTTTGGCGACCACGTCGGCGGGCAGGTCCTTGTTGCCGAAGACGGCGACCGGACCGGCGATGCCCAGTTGCGGTAATCCTTGTTCGTCAAAAGTCGGCACATCCTTGAACAGCTTGTCGCGTTCGTTGTTGGTCACGCCGAAGGCGCGCACCTTGGATTCAAATCCGGCCATGTTGTGAATGCCGACAAAGGCGAAATCAACTTGATTGCCGGCCACCGCATTCCGCGCCAGGGCAGCATTTTTAAACGGGACGTCCTGAGCGGTGATGCCGGTTTCCTGCAGAAACAGGGCGCCGGCCATCATGTTGGTGGTGCCGCGGCCGGGGTGCGACCAGCGGAGCTTGCCCGGATTGGCTTTGGCGTGGGCGATCAGCTCCTTGGCGGATTTGAACGGGCTGTCGGCCGGCACCAGCAGGCTGGTGACGAACTGCCCGACGGCGCCCAGGGGCTGCATGTCGCGAAGCGGATGAACGGCTGCTTTTTCTCCATCCATCATGGCTTTTGCGATGAAGGTACCGGCATTGATGATGTACAGGGTATAGCCGTCCGAAGGCATGCCTTTTACGGCCCTGGCGGCAATCATGCCGGCGGCGCCGGGCTTGTTCACGACAATCATCGGCTGGCCAAGGTGTTCATGGATGAAGCTCGCAAGACCGCGCGCGTAAACGTCGGTTCCGCCGCCCGCGGAAAAGCCGACCATTAGGGTGATCGGCTTGGTCGGGTACTCGGCCTTCGATTGGTTCGGAACGCCCAACACCAGCGCGGCGCCGACAACAACGGCCAAAGCAGCCGTCATGCGTAATAGTTTAGTTTTCAAAGTCATGTTCACTCTCCCTCGATGAATTCATTATCATACGAAACGCGTTGCCTGACGTATTTGACAGGTTTCACATCCGTTTTTGACTTGCTTCGGGTGACGATAAGGTCTTGCCCTTGTATTGATAACCCCGGTCACGCCAGGAAACTCAAACAGTCGCACCGTTCGCCGGCGGAGATCTTATTGATCTTTTTTGAATGTATATCATATTAAAAATTGATTCCATTTAATTTTTTTTGTTATATACCTTTAGACGTATTGATATGCGAGGCACCGTCGCCGGATCATCGCGTCCGGGCAAAGGCTTCAAAAATTTTTAGAAAAAATTTTAAAATCGAGCTTCGTCCAGACGCATATGGACCCTTGTAAGCTAGGAAGTTGCAATCTTGACGGGTAATACGCTTAAAAATTCAGAGGCGATTGTAGACGCGGGCAGTTGGCCGAATCGGGACATTCCGCCGGGGCGTCCGCAATACGTTGCCATCGTCGACGCATTGGAAAGCGATATCCTGCGCGGCGCCGTGGCGCCAGGGACGCGGCTGCCGGCGCGGCGAAATTTGGCCGAACGGCTGAACGTCAGCCTGGGCACCGTAACCAAGGCCTATGAGGAAGCCGAATACCGGGGTCTTGTCACCGGCGAGGTCGGGCGGGGCACGTTCGTCAAGGGGGAATGGGGTTCCGGGCGGATTGCCGGGGGCGAGCAGGCAATGGTTCGATCATCGAGAAACGCCGGTAAAGTGATCGATTTGAGCCTCAATGTCTCACCCTATTGCGGCGAGGCGGAGGTCGTGTCCAAGGCCTTGTTGAAGGTCGGGCGCGACCGCGATCTTCCCAATCGGTTAGGCTATCACCCCCATGAAGGAATGGCTTCGGACCGGGCGGCTTCCGAAACCTGGCTAAGTTCCCTGAATATCGATGCCGACGCCGGCACGGTGTCGTTGTGCCATGGCGCCCAACATGCCATTTCGATCGCCGTCAAGGCCGCTTCCGAAGTGGTTTCCGGCGGGGTTCTGACCGAAGCGGTGTGTTTCGCCGGATTGAAAAACGTTGCCCGGTTCGAAAATTTGAACCTTATCGGCGTAGACATGGACCAGTACGGCATCCTTCCGGAAGCGGTGGAGCGGGAAGTGAAGCGAACCGGCGCCCGGTTGCTGTTCCTGACCCCGACTCTGCAAACGCCGACCGGGGCGATCATGCCGGAACAGCGGCGACGGGAAATTGCCGATCTGGCCGAACGGCATGATCTGTATATCATTGAAGACGATGCCTACGGATTCCTGTTTCCGGAACAGCCGACCAAACTGCATTCGTTGGTTCCGGATCGGGTATTCTATATTTCCAGTATCTCGAAAATCATCGCGCCGGCCCTGCGTTTGGGAATCTTGATCGCGCCGCCGCAATTCCAGGAAAGCGTACGTATCGGTTTGGCAAGTACCGGCTGGATGGCCTCGCCCCTGCTGGCGGGCGCCTTTTCCCACATGCTTGACGATGGCAGCTTTCACGAACTGCTCGAAAAGAAGCGCCATGAATCGCAAGCCAGGTTGGCCATCGCGCACAGCCTCATCCCTTTAGCACGGCCGGGAGAGGGCGTCGCCGCGAGTTTTCATATCTGGATTCCTTTTTCGAGCATGGATGCCGCGCTGAGCGTGTATTCGGGTCTTGCGACCCGGGGCATCCTGTTGACATCGGTGGACACCTTCCGCGTTTCCGAGAATGCTCCCGTGGGGCTCCGAGTCTGTCTCGGCGGGGCCGAAGACCAGCGCGCATTGACCGTCGCCTTGCATACTTTAAGGGACGTGATTGCAAACGAGGCGTTCCAATTCGTCGTCTGATGGCAATTGCGCCGTTCAGCCAAGTAAATATGGCTCTATATACGTGA
>JAOUPW010000580.1 GCA_029879665.1 Rhodospirillales bacterium
CCAGGAATGCGCGTCTTCGATCCAAGGCCGCGGGGAAACCTGGATCAACAACGAAATCATCCGGGCCTTTTGCGAACTTCACGCCCTCGGGTTTGCCCACAGCGTCGAATGCTGGCGTAACGGCGCCCTTGTCGGCGGGCTTTATGGCGTTGGGCTGGCCGGAGCGTTTTGCGGCGAAAGCATGTTTTCCCGCGAACGGGACGCCAGCAAAGTGGCCCTGGTTCATCTGGTCGCGCGTCTCAGGCTGGGCGGCATCAGGCTGCTTGATGCCCAGTTCATGACCGAACATCTGCGGCAGTTCGGTGCGATTGAAATTCCCGCCCGCGACTACCTCGAGATGCTCAATAATGCTTTGGAAATCCACGCAACTTTCGTTCCCAACCCGGATGCCGTTAGGCTGGACGCCGAGTTGAACGCCTTGTTCTGCCGAACCTCTGCGGACGGCACACACGACTAGGACAGCGGGGTTATGGGCTGGGGAAAGAAGCTATTTCCGCCGGCTTCCTTGGCCTTGCGCTTGACGCGATACTGCGGCCGCGGGGCGGGAGTTCAGCCCGGGCCGCTGTTCCGGCAATCCAGCACCCAGACGTCATAGACGGGATGCTCCAACGCCGACAGCGCCGGGCTGGAAGCAAACATCCAACCGCGGAAGACGCTGATTGCCTGTTCGCCCGGGCGCACTTCCCAGATATCCAGGAAAGCGGCGCTTTCCGGCGTTTCTTCCGGCGGCCGCTTGTCGCAAGTCCGGGCGATGATCTCAAGCGTACCGAAGCGGATGGTTTGGCCCACCGGGGCCGAAACGGTGCTGACCCGGGCCGTCACCTTGTCGAGCCCCTGAAGGACCGCGGTGTCGTAGGGCTCGGCAAGAACCGGCGGCGCGGCAAGGGCAGAGGCCAGAATGGCCGCCGAAGCCGCCATCCTGGGCGCACGGAATCGAGAACGGAACCTCACGTGCCCCCCTTAATTTGATTTGAACGCGAGAAATCTACTTATTTGCGCCATCTTTCTCGCCGCCGGTCGCAAGAAAAATAATCTCGCCGACTTGGTCCTCCAGCGAACGGAAATTTTTAGTCTTGGTGATTACTCCCCCGGGATTGATGGTGGTTTTGTCTTTTCCCGGCTCAAGGCGCACATACTTGCCGCCGAGAAGACCGCCGCTGTCGATGGACGCGACGGTATCGAGGGGAAGTTTGACGTCAGGCGCAATGGACATTTTAACAACCGCGTCATAGGTCTTGCTGTCGAGCACAAGATTGACGACGGTTCCCACCTTGATACCGCTGATGCGCACGTCGCTGCCCTTGCTCAAACCGCCGACCTTATAAAAAGGCGCGGTAATCTCATATCCGGTCACGGCCTTGATCTCGGCGGTGGTGTAGGCAAAAAAAACAAAAAGCCCGGCAACCAGAAGCACAACGGCGCCCATTACGGTTTCAACAATATTCCTATCCATCCCTAATTCGCTCCCTTGTTCGTCTTCTGACGACTGGCCTTGCCCTGTGAAATGATCAGTTCCAGAAGTTCGCTGACGATCACGGCGTCCTGGGTAAAGGTAATACGACCGCCGTTCTTCAGATACTCTTCCTCGCCGCCCGGTTCCAGGACCACATATTTATCCCCGAACAGGCCGTCGGTATGGATGGCTGCCGAAGTATCCACGGGCAATTTGACGTCCGAATCGATCAACAGGTCGATCTGGGCCCGAAACCCCGCATCAAGCGTCTGGGTGGAAACGGCGCCGATCTTGATACCGCCGAGGCGAACCTCCGCGCCTTCCCCCAACCCGTCAACCCGGTTGAAGGCCGCCTTGACCACGTATTCGCCCTTGGTCGCTTTGGAGGCCAGTTCCTGTCCTCCCTGCAGATAGATTAAAACCAGTGCCAAGGCCGCCAGAACCAATGCCCCGGCCGTGACTTCCTTGGTATCGCCCGTCATCCCGTATATCCCCTTTCAAGGCAAAGCGCGTTCGCGAACGGCACCGGCAATCTCACTCCGGTGTCCAGGATTGGTAATCCCCGGTCGCGTGCGCTCTTTCGCCGCCCCGGAGATCATGGCCCCGGGGCCGGTAGGCGCCCTCAGTCCCTGTTAGATTCGGCAGATGCTCCTTATGCCAGGCCGGCGCGTTGGCGGCGTTTTCGGTCAGGGGAAAATCACAGGTGTGATGCAGCCAAGCATGCCATTCCGGCGGCACCTTGGAGGCTTCGACCTTGCCCTTGTAGAGAACCCAGCGGCGCACTTTGCCGTGGAGTTTGTCGGAATTGTTTTGGAAA
>JAOUPW010000348.1 GCA_029879665.1 Rhodospirillales bacterium
TGCTGGACAGGTACCGATACATTCGGTCCGTTTCCAAAGAACTTGCCGGCAGACTGGAAAACGAGGATCAGGTTGTTCAGCCCATGGCCGATGCCAGCCCGACCAAATGGCACCTGGGGCATACGAGCTGGTTTTTCGATAATTTTCTTCTCGTACCGCATCTTACCGGATATCACCCCTTCGACCCGCAATTCTATTTCATCTTCAATTCCTATTATGAACAGGCCGGCGAGCGTCACCCCCGCTCCCAACGGGGATTGCTCAGCCGCCCGACAGTGCGGGAAATCAACGCCTACCGTGCCTATGTTGACGAACACATGGAGAAACTGATCTCCACGGCGGCAAGTGGGATCTGGCAAGAGATTGTTCCTTTTATCGAGCTTGGCCTGAATCACGAACAGCAGCATCAGGAGCTCATTCTGACCGACATCCTGTACGTTTTTTCGTGCAATCCGCTAAAGCCCTCTTACCTGCCCCTTATCAAAACGACGGCGATTACACCTGCTCCATTAACCTGGATTTCCTTTGAAGGCGGCATCCGGGAAATCGGCCATGACGGAAACGGTTTTGCCTATGATAACGAAGGTCCCCGCCACCGGGTCTTCCTGGAACCCTTCCGCCTGGCCAACCGGGCGGTGACGAACGGCGAATGGAAACAATTCATTGAAGACGGCGGCTACCGCACGCCGACGCTGTGGCTGTCCGACGGTTGGGCATTGGTGCAGGAGGAAGGATGGGAAGCGCCCCTCTATTGGCAGCAGATGGACGGTGTGTGGCAGTCCATGACATTGAACGGACTCCATCCGGTCCATGATGGTGAACCTATCACCCAGATCAGCTTCTACGAAGCCGATGCCTTCGCCACCTGGGCGGGAAAGCGTCTTCCCGGCGAAACAGAATGGGAGGTCGCTTCTGAAACCGTGAATATCGAGGGCAATATGATGGCGGCCGGTATTCTCCGCCCCCTGGCCGCCCCCCAGGCGGCCAATGAATCCGAACCGGGCCTTCTGCAGATGTTCGGCGACGTCTGGGAATGGACCCGTTCGCCCTATACGGCTTATCCGGGGTTTATCGCCCCCCCGGGGGCCGTCGGCGAATACAACGGCAAGTTCATGAGCAACCAGATGGTCCTGCGCGGCGGATCGTGCGCCACCCCTGAACATCACATCCGGCGCACCTACCGCAATTTTTTCTACCCCCATCAGCGCTGGCAATTCAGTGGCCTGAGGCTTGCGGAGGACGCCCGATGACCCCACCGATCAAACTCGGCGCCCTTCACGATTTCCATGACTATGAACATACCGGCGATGAAGAATTTCTCGACGCTGTCTTATCGGGTCTGTCGAAACCGGAAAAGAAATTGCCGTGCAAGTTTTTCTACGACGAAACCGGATCGCAACTATTCGACCGGATCTGCGAACTTGAAGAGTATTACCCGACCAGGACCGAGCTGGCACTCCTGAACGATAAGGTTCACGAGATCGCGGAATTCGTTCCCCCCGGTTCTGTCCTGGTTGAATTCGGCAGCGGCTCCAGCGTCAAGGTTCGAATTCTGCTTGAATCCGTTCCCGGTCTAGATACTTACGTCCCGATCGATATCTCTCGAGAACATTTGATGACGTCGGCGCAGGCCCTGGCCGATGACTTCAAGGACTACGTTGTGGTGCCCCTGTGCGCTGATTTCACCAAGCATTTCGATCCGCCCGACAGCATGCCCACAGGAACCATGATGATGGGCTTTTTCCCGGGCTCGACCATCGGTAATTTCACGCCTGCCGAAGCGGTCCGGTTCCTGGGTTGGAAGGCGGAATTTCTCGGTTCCGGCGGCACCCTCCTCATCGGCGTCGACCTCAAGAAAGACGAAAAAATCCTTCATGCGGCCTATAACGACCGTGCCGGCGTGACGGCGGCCTTCAACCTCAATCTTCTCACCCGCATTAACCGTGAACTGGGCGGCGATTTCGACACTGAATCCTTTGAACATGAGGCCGTTTACGACCCGGATAAGGGATGCGTAGACTTGTATCTGGTCAGCACCCGATTACAGGCCGCACAGGTTGACGGGACCCGCTTTGTGTTTGAACAGGGCGAACGCATCCATACGGAAAGTTCCTACAAATACCATATGGATGAATTCCAGACCCTGGCCCACAATGCGGGTTTTACGTCGTTGAAATCCTGGAGCGATGAAAAAGACTTGTTCAGCATTCACCTTTTGAAGGTCAATTGAATACAAGACCATAGTAACATTGCGGGTTAAGGCGACCGACAAACCTTGAAATTATCTTGCCGTCGCCCCAAGATATCCGTAAGCAACAACTATGGATCATGTAATTTTTTCGACTTGAAAGGAATGGCTGATGAAATTCGCATTATATTCGGATATTCACGCTCAGGTTCCGCAACTGGAAGCAGTGCAAGCTGCCGTTGATAAGGAAAATGTCGATAAGGAAATCGTTATTGGCGATCTGATCATGCTCGGCCCGGAACCGGAAGTGGTGGTTGAAAACATTCGCAACCGGCCGAACTGCGACGTCGTGGTTGGCAACTTGGATCTCTGGGCGGTCAACAAGCGCTGGGAAACCCATAAGCCTAAGAGCCCACATCAGGCATGGATGTTCGACATGACCAAGCAGACCCGTGACCGCCTGTCGGAAGACCAGTTAAAGTGGCTGGGCATGCTGCCGTTTTCGCTCTCTTACATGCCTGAACCGGGACACGAATTCCTGATTTTCCACGGCACGCCACATGAAATCGGGGACGAATCGGCGCTACCGCTTCGTCTTACCGATGACGAGGTCAAGGATCAATTGGGCAACGTCTCCGCCGAGATTATGGCCCATGGTCATATTCACGGACCTTCCGTACGCAAGGTGGGTAACCAGACCATAGTTTGCGCAGCGGCCGTCGGCATGAGTTGGGACGGCGATCCGCGCCCGGCTTATGCCACCGTCGAATATCTCGGCAACGGCAAGTGGGATGCCCAGGTTCACCGCGTCGAGTTCGACTGCGAGGAACAGGCCAAGCACAACGAAAACTGTTGGATCGAACATGGCGATCGTATCGCCGGTATGATCCGCACCGGAACTTTCTGGAATCCGGAACACATGCCGCACTGATGGTCATTCCGGGACACGCCGAGAAAATCACAAAGATCCCTACCTGGCAGGATCAGGTCCGGGAACAAATCGAAAGACGCTATGCCCGCCTTGCTCAGGACAAGGTGGGCGCCGCCTTTCCCGGAAGGCGGAAAAAGGCTCTCATGGCGGGCTATCCCTGGAACTGGCTTCGATACGCGCCGACCACCGCCGTCTCCATGTTCAGCGGCTGCGGCTTTCCCTTTGGGGATCTTGATTTATCCGGCGTCCGCGACGTCATAGACCTGGGCTCGGGCGCCGGGCTGGATGCCTGCCTGATCGCCCAACGCCTGGCCCCGGATGGACGGGTCATCGCCTTCGACCTGACGCCG
>JAOUPW010000349.1 GCA_029879665.1 Rhodospirillales bacterium
TGTCCTTGAGGGTATTGCCCAGGTTGTTGAGCGCCTCGGGATAATCGGGCCTGATTTCGAGGGCGCGGCGGTAGCTTGCCTCGGCATCCCCATCACGGTTCAATTCCTTGAGGACGATCCCCAGGTTGTTGTGCGCTTCGGCGAAATCGGGCGCCAGTGCGGTGGCGCGGCTGAGGGCCGCCTCGGCGGGTTCGAGCCGTTCCAGGTGGCGGAGGCTGTTGCCCATGTTGTTGAGCGCCGCAACGAGGTCGGGCGCGATTTCCAGGGCCTTTTCGTAGGCGGCCACGGCTTCTTCCGATTTTCCGCCCAATTCCAGAACCGTGCCCAGGTCGGAATACGTGCGGGCGGACTCCGGGCGGATTTCCAGCGCCCGGTGGAAACATTTCACTGCTTCTTCGTACTTGTTCAACTGTCCCAGCGCCAGGCCGAGGCCCTGGTGCGCGGACTCTGCCTTGGGATCGAGTTCAATCGCCCGCCGGTAGCAGTCCACGGCTTCTTCGTAACGGTTCCGGAAGCGGAGAAGATTGCCCAGGTTCAGATGGGCTTCGGCGTAGCCGGGTTTGAGCTCGACGGCGCGCCGGTAACAGGCCTCGCCCCGGTCCAGGTCGCCGCCCGTCGACAGGACCATGCCCAGGCCGTTGTGGGCCTGGGCAAGTTCCGGGTGGAGTTCGAGGGCTTTGCCGAAGCAGGCGGCCGCCCCTTCAAGGTTGTTCATCCGGCCCAGCAGCCGCCCCAGGTTGACATGAGCTTCCGCCGATTTCGGCCGCAGCTTGACCACATTCTTCAGGGATTCGGCGGCGGTTTTTGCGTCTTTCAAGGCCTCGGCGATGGCCGCCAGGGTTGTCCAGGCGTTAACGTCGTTCGGTTCCTTCTTTACGATCCTGCGGCAGAGCGCCGCGGCTTCCTTCAGCTTCCCGGCCTGGAATAGGGCGATCGCCGTCGCCAGGGGTTTTTTCCGCGCCGCCTTGGCGGGCTTCTTGGCGGGTTTGTTGGAGGGCTTGTCTTCGGAACCGTCCTTTCCCGAAAATCCAGCCAGTAAGTTTTTGGAACCTTTTTTTGCCATAAATCCAACCCGTTCGTCGTTAGGATCCGTCCGTTTGAATTCTACACCGTTTTACGGGATTCCCAAGGTCGCCATCTTCGTTCCACGATTCCATGCCCGACGTATTGCGCTATCCTGTTATAACCCGATGTCAATTTTGTTAACGCGAAAGACCGGAGGGGAGCCGTGGCGACTGTCTTGATGGGGTGGGAACTGGGCGCGGGCCTGGGCCATATCATGCCGCTGCGCGCCGTGGCCCGCCGCCTGGCGGAACACGGCCATCGCCCGGTGTTCGCGGTCAGGGACGTTTTTCAGGCCGCACCCCTGTTGGACGAAGACGGCTTCGCCTGCGTTCCGGCGCCGCCCTGGCCGGCGCTGCCGCACCGTTCCGGCGCCAAGGCGATCACCGCCGGCATGGCGGATATACTGGCGACCCTCGGCTTCGACGATCCCAACCGCCTGCTGGCCAACTTTCGCGCCTGGGATGCACTGATCGAACACATCGCTCCAAAATTGATCGTTACCGATTATGCCCCCGGCCTCGGCCTTGCCGCCCGTCCTCATGTGCCGGTTGTCGCCCTCGGCAACGGCTTTGCCTTGCCGCCGGACGACCTTGAAGCCCTACCGGCGTTGCAGGAAAACGTTGCGCCCATGGTGGCGCAGGAAACCATCCTCGCCGCCCTTAATCGGGTGCAGGAAGTGCGCGGCCGCCCGGTTCTCAACCGCCTGTCCGAATTGTTTTCCGCCGATGCGCGTTTTGTACTTTGTTTGCCGCAACTGGACCCCTATGCCCAATGGCGCCGTCCGCCCGCCGACGGCCCGCTCGAGCCCCTGCCCAAACCTTCGCCGCCGCCGGCGGAGCCGCGCGTCTTCGCCTATCTGGGGGTGGAATTCAAATTTTTTCCCAAGGTGATTGAGGGCATCGCCGCAAGCGGGATGCCGGCGACCATCTACCTGCGCGGCGCCGATCCGGATTTGCGGCAACGCTTGGCCCGGCCCGGACTGGAATTCACCGAAACCCCGCCGCCGCTCGCCGACGAGCTTGCCGAATGCTCGGTCGCCGTTCATTACGGCGGCCTCGGCACCTCAACCGCCGGCCTCGCCGCCGGCCGTCCCCAGCTGGTGGTGCCGCGCCTGCTCGAACGGCGGCTGCAGGCCAAGGCCCTGGCCGCCGCCGGGGTGGCCCAGGTTCTGCCGGGGCGCTTCGAAGCCCGGGACTTGACCCGCGTTCTCCGTGACACCGCCGGCGACAAAGCCATGGCCGCAAAGGCCGCCGCCCTGGCCGAAGAGCTGACCGGCGGCGACCGGGAAAATGTGCTGGACCGCATCGTCGAAAGTTGCCTTGCGCGGCTGGATTAGGATTATAGGATTTATGGACTCCGGAAACCCGATCATCGGAGAGACAGCGTGAACGTTGCCGATCGCCTTACCGAACACGCGCGGAACCAACCCGATCATCCGGCCATCGAGGATGGCGAACGCATTGTTCGCTACGGGGAACTGGACGGGTTGGTGAACGATGCCTGCGCCAACTTGCAAGGGTTGGGGATCGAGGCCGGAGACATGGTGCTGGTGATGCTGCCGGATTCCGCCGATCACCTTATCATCATATGCGCCCTGTTGCGGGCCGGCGCGGTTATCTTGTCTCTCAGCGACCGTCTGCCGGACGTGGAGCTCGAGCGAAATATCAAGATGCTTCCGGTCAAGGCGATGATCGCTTCTTCCGGGCGTTTCCCGCTGGCTGGGGTGCCTTTGCTGGACCTGAGCAATATTTGCTGCAAAGCGGCGGGGCCGTTCAACGCGCCTGACACTTCGGAAGGCGACCCGGCCTTGCTGCTCCAGTCGTCGGGTACGACTGGCGTACCGAAGTCAATTCTTCGTAGTCATTCTCAGGCGTTAGTTTGGATTCATCGATGGATGATGATCAATTGTTGGGTCTCAACTGATCGAAGTCTTAATCTGACCCCGATGTCTTTCAATACGGGTCGCGATGTATGTCTCGGAATCCTGCATGTCGGAGCAACTGTTGTCATCAACCATTCCCATTCACTGGATAACCTGGTGGATTTTGTACGTAACAAGGGAATTACATATTTGAAGCTTGCCCCCTCGCATCTGGGCCCCCTGCTTGACTATCCCGTGGACAAGCCGCCCCTGTTTCCGGATGTGCGGGCGATGGTTGTGAGCAGCGCGCCAACCACCCATGCGCAACGGCTATTAGCAAGACAACGCCTGACCCTAAATACATTTGAATATATGGGAGCTACGGAATCCGGACCTTTGGTGTATGCAACGCCCACAGACCAGGACGCCTATCCGGATTCCGTAGGGCGCGTGGTCGAGGGCGTCGTGGCGGAAATCGTCGATGGCGACGGTAAGCCGGTGCCGGCGGGGGAGGTGGGGCTCGTCCGCTATCGCGGTCCGG
>JAOUPW010000350.1 GCA_029879665.1 Rhodospirillales bacterium
AAGCTGGTTCGCCGCGCTTTTCGCGGCACCGATGATCTTGTTGTACCCGTTGTTTCTGGTGATATTCGGACGCGGTTTTGTCACCATTTTTGTCATGGGCGCGATCACCGGGTCCATACCGATCATCCTCAACACCCGGATCGGCCTTGCTTCGGTGCCCCGTCATCTTTTCAACGTCGGCGTCAGTTTTAATTGTACCGCCCGGCAACAATTCACGAAAGTTCTCTTCCCCGCCGCTGTGCCGACGATTTTCACGGGAATCCGGTTGGGGTTGATCTATGCCTTGGTCAATATCATCGGTATCGAATTCCTGATCAATTTCGGAGGTCTGGGGCGGGTCGTTTCTGACATGTACGACCGTTTTGAAATTCCCGGAATGTATGCGGCGATCCTGTTCATTATTTTGGTAAGCGCCAGCGTGTTTTTTATTCTTGGGCGCGTTGAACGGAGAATTCGATAGGGATGAGCAAAACCTACGCCCATTTCTCCGACCCGGCCCTGGCGCGGCCCGGTGTATCGCCGGCACGGCGAATCCTGCTGATTCGCGTGATGACGATCGCGGTTCTGGTTGCCGTCTGGGAAGCCGTGTCCGCGTCCGGACTGCTTTACAAAGGTGTGGTTCCGTCGTTTAGTTTGATCATTCCCGCTTTTTTTAAACTGATCATGTCTTCGGAACTTTACGGGAATCTGCTTGTCACCTTAAGCGAGGTTCTGTCCGGTATCGTGATTGCGGCCGTGATCGCTATCCCCTGCGGCTTGTTGTTCGGCGCCCGGCGGTTTCTTGGTCGCGCTGCAGAACCTTACATTAATGCCCTGGCGACAACGCCAAAGATCGTTTTCTTGCCCATTGTCATGTTGATGGTCGGGATCGGTCCCGAATCCAAAATCGCTCTCGGGGCGCTTTCCGCGGTCTTTCCAATCGTATTGTCAATAATATCCGGCGTTATACAGGTGCGCCGGGTTCATCTTGATGTTGGCCGTAGCTTTAACCTCAGCACTTTGCAGATGGTAACAAAAATCTACCTCCCATCCCTGGTGCTGCCGATCCTCACAGGTTTGCGGTTAGGCCTTGGCGTATGCATCATTGGGGTGCTGCTTGGAGAAATAAAACTGTCAAACGCGGGGCTCGGGTTTTTGGCGAACGATTTTTATAATCTATATCTCATTCCGGATCTTTATGCGGTTCTGATCCTGATTTTTGCCCTCGCCGTTGCCGCAAATGTCCTGATGGAAGCGGTCGCAAAACGCTTCGCCTCATAAGCAACCCGAAGTTGACTCGATGTTGTGACGCCGCCATGCGCGCGTGCGGTTGAACAGTCTATCGAGAAGGCTGCCGCCTCATCCCGCCGGCGGGGCGACGCAGATTTTTTCGTAGGGATAGCGTTCCTTCAATGAACCTTCGTGTTCGAACACGTCGAGGGTTACTGCGTAAGCTTCCGGCGTGATCTCCACGCGCGGCACCCAACAACCCAGTTTTTGGTAGGTGGCAATGCAATCGGCGAGCACACTTTCATCGATCTTGGGGAAATAGGGTTTTTCCGCTTTTGCGATCTCGGCGGCGGGGGTTTCGTTCATGTAGGCGCGGGTCTTTTTGTAGGCCCGCATAAAGGCCTTGGCCATGTCCGTTTCCAGCCATTCGGGTTTGGCCGCCAGGGTGGAAAAACCGCACGGGCCGATCTGCGGCCCCACCTGGGCCACCACGTGGCCGACGCCGTCATGTTCAAGTTGCTGCGGGAAGGGGCCTTGCTGTTGCACGTACTGGCCCTGTCCGGCGCGGAAGGCGGCGTCGATGTCGGCGGCGCCGCCGGGATGGATGGCCTTGATCTTGCCGTGGTCGATGCCCGCCTTGTGGCAGGCATATTGGAACATGGCCGAAGGCTGGCCGCCCTTGAACAGCACCATGTCCGCGCCTTCCAGCTTGTCCCAGGTGAAATCGTCGTCGGGCTCGCGGGCGGTGATGAAAAAGCCGTCCATTTCGTTGATCAGGGCGAAGTGTACGAAATCGGGCGTCTCGCCCTTGTTGAGGACGGCGAAGCTCTGCGCCAGCGCCGACTGCACCACATGGGCCGAGCCGTTATCCAGGGCATCGACGGCGGAAACGCCGGGCTGGGCAACCGAGTGCGTTGGCTCGAGCCCTTCTTCTTTCAGGAATCCGCCGGACATGGTCGAAATCAGCGGCGAATAAAAAGCGGAAAACAACGTGAACTGGATGTTGATGGGGGTCACGGCGCGGCTCCTCGTCTGGCCTTGGGCGGGGGGTGGGCGGTTGAACTGAAAAGGTGTCACATTGCCGGGCGAGTTTCAACGCCGCCGCCGGGCCTTCGAGGATAAAACGCCGCCCGTCCCTGGGCTCTTTTGGATGATATCCGTTGCCTAGGGCGCGGGTTTGGTGCCGAGCAGGGCCGCCTTTTGCCGGTTGAACTCTTCTTCCGTCAGGGTTCCGGCGTCATAGAGCGCCTTCAACCGTTCGATCCGGTCGAGGACCTCCGGCGATGCCGCGCCGCTTGCCTCCGCCGCATCCATCACGGGTTCTTCCGGCGGCGGGGCGGCGCCGAAGAGCCCGGCGATCCAGCGGAAGACCTTCTTGATGCCGCGCCAGATTTTCGGCAGCACCCAGATCATGAAGATAATGAACAGGATCATCAGTCCCAGGAAAATCCAGGGATGATGCAACGCCGTCCACATGCCGCCGAGGACGGCCACGTCCTCGCCGATGGAGGCCGCCCAGTTGGTGAACGGTTCCGGCGAGGCGTTGATGATCACCCGGCTTCCCGCCTTGGTGGCGTGGGACGCCGCCGCCATGCCGCCGCCCAGAATGGCGGCGCTCAGTTCCATGGCCATGCCGACGTCGCCAACCGCGCCGGCGGCCAACATGGCGCCGGCCGGGATGCGGATGAAAGTGTGCACGCTGTCCCAGGCGGTATCCACGCCGGGCACCTTGTCGGCGGCGAATTCGACCATGTACATGATACAGGACGCGGTGATGACCAGGGGGTTGGCGAGAATCTGCAGATCCGGCGGCAGGATGACGTTGCCGGTGGCGGAACTGATGCCGAGTACCGCCATGGCGGCGTAAAGGTTGATGCCGCTGGCCCAGGAGACGCCCATGGTCAGCGCCAGGATACTGGCGATGTGTTCGAACTGTTCCATCCGCTTGATTTTCCTTTATATCTCTCGATCCCTCCCGCCTACTTTAGGGCCGCCCCGGGAAGGGGGGCAAGGGGGGCAAGAATAATTGGATTTCAACGCTATTGAGACTTGATATCATATAAGAATACGCTCATATGAAGACAAGAGAATGAGAATCGGGCATATCGTGGCAAGGATTTAAAGCATATGAACATCAAAGACGTGGACCCCCAGACCCTGAGCGGCTGGCTCGCGGAAGGTAAAGCCGTCCTGGTGGACGTGCGCGAAGCTGCCGAACATGCCGCAGAACGAATCGCCGAGGCTCATCATCTG
>JAOUPW010000351.1 GCA_029879665.1 Rhodospirillales bacterium
CGTGGATATCTACAATCTGCTTAAATTCCAGCGCTCCAACCAAAACACCTATCTGCATCAACGTCCCTTGGTGAAAGTGGGCGATCTGGTGAATGCCGGCGATACCATCGCCGACGGTCCCTCCACCGACCTGGGGGAACTGGCGCTGGGTAAAAACGTGCTGGTCGCCTTCATGCCCTGGAATGGTTACAACTTCGAGGACTCGATCCTGATTTCGGACCGCATAGTTCGCGATGACGTCTTCACGTCCATCCATATCGAAGAATTCGAAGTGATGGCCCGTGATACCAAGCTCGGCCAGGAAGAAATCACCCGTGATATTCCCAACGTCGGTGAAGAAGCGCTCAAGAATCTGGATGAAGCGGGTATTGTCTATATCGGCGCCGAAGCCCGTCCCGGCGATATTCTTGTCGGAAAGGTGACGCCGAAAGGCGAATCCCCGATGACCCCGGAAGAAAAACTGCTGCGTGCGATTTTCGGTGAAAAGGCGTCCGATGTACGCGATACATCTCTCAAGCTGCCTCCCGGCGTTGCCGGGACCGTGGTCGAGGTCCGGGTCTTCTCCCGACGTGGTGTAGACAAAGATGAGCGTGCCCTTGCTATTGAGCGTTCCGAAATCGAGCGTTTAGCCAAGGAC
Organism: Rhodospirillales bacterium; assembly: GCA_029879665.1. Classification (GTDB taxonomy): domain Bacteria; phylum Pseudomonadota; class Alphaproteobacteria; order Rhodospirillales; family JAOUPW01; genus JAOUPW01. The sequence continues at coordinate 638 of JAOUPW010000351.1, forward strand.
CGTGACGACGAAAGAGCGATCCTCGAAAGGAACTTCTCGTCCCGTCTGCATGACCTTTTGATTAACAAGAAGGTGGTCAGCGGCCCCAAGAATATGGCCGAGGGCATTAAGATCACGGCGGAATTGTTGGCCGAATACACCTCGGGCCAATGCGCCCAGATCGTTGTTGACAACGACAAGGTGATGAAGGACCTCGAAGACCTGAAGAAACAGTTCGAGGAAAGCATCGCCGCCCTTCAGGGGCGCTTTGAGGACAAGGTTGAGAAAATTCAACGTGGCGATGACCTTGCCCCGGGCGTCATGAAAATGGTCAAGGTGTTCGTGGCGGTAAAGCGGAAGCTGCAACCGGGCGACAAGATGGCCGGACGTCATGGCAACAAGGGCGTGATTTCCAAGATCGTGCCGATCGAAGACATGCCCTATCTGGAAGATGGTACTCAAGTTGATATCGTCCTCAATCCGCTCGGCGTGCCTTCGCGTATGAATGTCGGCCAGATTCTGGAAACTCATCTCGGCTGGGCATGTGCCGGATTGGGGCGTCAGGTCGGTGATATGCTCGATAACTACCGCGCGGGAGACGTCAGCAAGAATATCAAGTCCAAGCTCAAGGATATTTATGGCGAGAAGGTCTACCAGTCGGATATTGAGCCGCTTGAAGACAGTGAAGTTATTGAGCTTGCCGGGAATATGCGCGGTGGCATTCCCATTGCGACTCCGGTGTTCGACGGTGCCCATGAAGAAGACATCGTTAAAATGTTGGAAATGGCAGGTCTTGATGCTTCAGGCCAAGTGACTCTGGTCGACGGTCGGACCGGGGAAACTTTCGCCCGCAAGGTGACGGTGGGCTACATCTATATGCTCAAGCTCCATCACTTGGTGGACGATAAGATCCACGCCCGGTCCATTGGTCCCTACAGTCTGGTTACCCAGCAACCGCTGGGCGGCAAGGCGCAGTTTGGCGGACAGCGATTCGGAGAAATGGAAGTCTGGGCACTTCAAGCCTATGGCGCCGCCTATACCCTGCAGGAAATGCTGACGGTTAAATCCGACGACGTTTCCGGCAGAACCAAGGTGTACGAAGCGATTGTTCGCGGCGACGACACCTTCGAGGCGGGTATTCCTGAATCTTTCAACGTTTTGGTCAAGGAATTGCACTCCCTCGGCCTCAACGTTGAATTGAACTAATTGCCCAAAGACGCCAGTCAAGGAGATATCAGATGAATGAATTGATGAAAGTTTTTGGGCAGGTCAATACCCAGCGGTTTGACAATATCCAGATTTCGATCGCCAGCCCGGAAAGAATCCGATCGTGGTCCTTCGGTGAAATCAAAAAGCCGGAAACGATTAACTACCGGACCTTTAAACCGGAGCGGGACGGTTTGTTCTGTGCCCGCATCTTTGGCCCGACCAAGGATTACGAATGCTTGTGCGGTAAATATAAACGCATGAAGTACAAGGGCATCACCTGCGAGAAGTGCGGTGTTGAAGTCACCCTGCAAAAGGTTCGTCGTGAACGCATGGGACATATCGAACTGGCTTCTCCGGTCGCCCATATCTGGTTCATGAAGTCGTTGCCGTCCCGGATCGGGCTTTTGCTCGATATGACCTTGAAGGATCTGGAGCGGGTTCTTTATTTCGAAAATTACGTTGTGGTCGAACCCGGATTGACTGCGTTGAAGCTGCATGAGCTTTTGTCGGAAGAACAGTATCAGCGTGCTGTTGATGAATATGGCGTTGATTCCTTCTCTGTCGGCATCGGTGCGGAAGCTATCCGCGCCATGCTTTCGGTGATTGATCCCGAAGAAGAACGCCAGACGCTTCGCCAGGAACTGAAGGATACAAATTCCGAAGCCAAACGGAAAAAATTCGTCAAGCGCCTGAAGTTGATCGAGGCCTTTATCAATTCCGGCGCCCGTCCGGAATGGATGATCCTGGAAGTCATTCCGGTTATTCCCCCGGAACTGCGCCCCCTTGTTCCCCTCGATGGCGGCCGCTTCGCGACCTCAGACCTGAATGATCTCTACCGCCGTGTGATCAACCGGAACAACCGGTTAAAAAGGCTGATCGAGCTGCATGCGCCTGAAATCATTGTTCGTAATGAAAAGCGCATGCTGCAGGAATCCGTCGACGCGCTGTTTGATAACGGCCGTCGCGGCAGGGCCATTACCGGAGCCAACAAACGGCCCCTGAAATCCCTTTCCGATATGCTGAAGGGCAAGCAGGGACGTTTCCGTCAAAACCTGCTCGGCAAGCGCGTCGATTATTCCGGCCGGTCCGTGATTGTTGTCGGCCCGGAACTGAAATTGCATGAATGCGGCTTGCCTAAGAAGATGGCGCTCGAACTATTCAAGCCGTTTATTTACGCCAAACTCGAACTCTACGGCATGGCAACCACCATCAAGGCGGCCAAGCGCATGCTGGAAAAGGAACGGCCCGAAGTCTGGGATATCCTGGAAGAAGTGATTCGCGAGCATCCGGTTCTCTTGAACCGGGCGCCGACCCTTCACCGTCTGGGTATCCAGGCGTTTGAACCGGTTCTGATTGAAGGCAAGGCGATTCAGCTTCACCCGCTGGTCTGTGCCGCCTTCAACGCTGACTTTGACGGCGACCAAATGGCTGTTCACGTGCCTCTGTCCCTGGAGGCACAGTTGGAAGCCCGCGTCCTGATGATGTCGACCAACAACATACTTAGCCCGGCCAACGGCAAACCGATTATCGTGCCCAGCCAAGACATAGTCCTTGGTCTTTATTACCTGACCATGGAACGGGAAGGGGAAAAGGGCGAAGGCATGGCCTTTTCCGATGTTGGCGAAATCCAGCAGGC
>JAOUPW010000352.1 GCA_029879665.1 Rhodospirillales bacterium
CGCGCCGGCTAGGTAGAGGTCGCCTAAGGCATCGAGAACTTTATGGCGGACGAATTCATCACCGAAACGAAGGCCATCTTCGTTCAGGACCCTGTCGCCGCTGACCACAACCGCGTTGTCGAGAGATCCGCCTTGGGCCAACCCAGCGGCCCACATCTGTTCCACCTCATGGAGGAAGCCAAAGGTGCGGGCGCGGGAAAGCTCGGCCTTGAAGACCCCCTCGTTTTCCAGGCCAACGGAAATGGTCTGGCGGGAAATGGCAGGACTGTCAAAATCGATTTCAAAATCGATTGAAAACGAATCATCAGGAAGCAGGGAAACGCTCTGTCCTTCCGCTTCAAGAACCACCGGTTCAAGAATGCGGATAACCCGACGCGGGGCGTCCTGCTTGATCGTACCCGCGCACTCAATCAAAAAAACGAAGGGAGCGGAACTGCCGTCCATAATCGGAACTTCCGGGCCGCTGACCTCGATGATGGCGTTGTCAATACCGGACCCGGCCAACGCCGCCATCAGATGTTCGACGGTACCGATGGTCACACCCTGATCATTGCCAAGGGTGGTGCAAAGCCGAGTGTCGACCACGTTGTCCCACGATGCGGGAATCACGGCGCCACGACCGGCAATATCGGTTCGGATGAATGTAATGCCCCTGTCCGCGAGCGCGGGACGAAGGGTCATGGTCACCTTGGCGCCGGAGTGAAGGGCCACACCGGAGCAGCCTATGGTGCTTTTAAGGGTCTGCTGCTGAACGAATGAGCGGTTCTCGCTTTTCCCTCGAGCGGAGGTTTCGCCTTTTATAAAATTCATCGCCCTCTTCTTTTTATTACCGGTCTCGACAACCGGCCCCCAGAAGCCGAAAAGCCCTTGAAAAAACAGAGTGCTTCAAGGGTTTTTATACGTGGGAACCCCTGAAGCACTCAAATCAATCATTGTTACCGTTTGTTACGCCCGTCCAAGGTCTATTTGCCCCGGTATTACCCCCCGGAGGAAGGGGCCGGACGCCTTTGATTCCGGCCCTTTCCCTCAGTTGGCCTGGCGCCGCAGGAAAGCCGGGATATCGAGAAGATCATCCTCTCTCTGCGGCTCGGAAATGCGCTCTTCCGGGTCGAGACCGCCCAGGGCAACCTGTTCGTGAAGCGGGACGGATTCGGCCGGATGGGCGGATTGAACCGCCACACCCAGAATCGGATCGGGTTTCGAAGTTTCGACCCGCGCCGCCCGGCCCGTTCCCGTCACCCGTTCAAACAGGCTGGGACCCTTGAGTTTTCCCTGGCGATTATGATTATCCGAGGCTGCTTCCCCGGAGCCATTGGTCATCGCCGCCGCGGCGAAGGGATCCGCAGGTTTCGCGGCAGAGCCGAAAATCCGCTCCGCCGGCGGCGGTGGAATGAAGGCATCGTGGTTATGGACCGCGGGCGAAGCCGTGGGCGCCGTGCCGAGTTCCACTTCGGATTTGGAGTCGGCTTCCGTGGCGGAAGAAATTGCGGCGGAACCGTTTTCTTTTCCATCCGTGTCCTTGGCAATGCCGGGTTCAGCCGCCGCCGTCGGCGCCGCCTGATCTGCAGTTGCGAACAGTTCCCGTTCGACGGGAGCCGACTCGGCCCTAACTTCCGACGGTTCGGGTTTCACCGCCGTCTTTGGCAACCCTTGGGGCAACCCTTGGGGCAAACCCCGGGGCAGAGCAAAAGCCTGAGCCGGTTTTTGCGTTTCCGGTGCCTTAACCCCATCGACATGGAGCGTGGTCGGGGCAGACTTGATCTGGGCAACGGAGTTGATGCCCGTTGCGACCACCGACACCCTGATGCGTCCTTCCATATCCGGATCGAAGATGGAGCCGAAATTGATGTAAGCGTCGGCATCCACTTCGGAACGAATGCGGTTGGCAGCTTCGTCCACTTCGAACAGGGTCATGTCGGAACCGCCGACGATGTTGATAAGCACACCCTTGGCCCCCTTCATGGACGAATCGTCCAGCAGCGGATTGGCAATTGCCGCTTCCGCCGCATCCAGAGCCCGGCGTTCGCCTTCCGCTTCGCCGGTCCCCATCATCGCCCTGCCCATTTCGCTCATGACCGTGCGAATATCGGCAAAATCAAGGTTGATCAGACCCGGCATGATCATCAGGTCGGTAACGCCCCTGACGCCGGAATGCAGAACGTCGTCCGCCATCTTGAAGGCATCCGCGAAGGTCGTCTTTTCATTGGCGATTCTGAACAGGTTCTGGTTGGGGATAATGATCAGCGTATCAACGTACTGCTCAAGATCCTCAATCCCGTCTTCGGCGATACGCATGCGGTGAATGCCTTCGAACTGGAAAGGCTTGGTCACCACGCCTACGGTCAGGATTCCCTGTTCCCGCGCTGCCTGCGCGATAACCGGTGCAGCGCCGGTGCCGGTCCCGCCACCCATACCGGCGGCGATAAAGGCCATGTTGATACCCTTGATGTCTTCAAGAATCTGATCGAGGGATTCCTCGGCCGCGGCCCGCCCTATTTCCGGACGGGATCCGGCCCCCAGACCTTGCGAGACATGTTCACCCAATTGGATCTTTCGATCCGCCCGGGACTGGGCCAACGCCTGAGCGTCGGTATTGGCGACGAGAAATTCGACCCCTTCCAGTCCGGAATCGATCATGTTGTTGACGGCATTACCTCCGGCGCCGCCTACGCCGATTACGACAATCCGGGGCTTCAGCTCCGGCACCGTATTGTTCGGTACGCTTAAGTTAATAGTCATTGGTTCTTCCTCCGGTATTCTAATAATCGCCTTCTCTTGGTGTATGAATTCTTAACGCCCCTCTTCCCGGTTGTACGGGACTAACATCTGCTGGCTCTTGCGCCTTTGTTGGTCTCTCCTCAAAAATATTCACGTATCCAATGACCGAACTTGCCAATGCGGCTGTTCGGCTCCTCTTCCGGCCGGTAGGTTCCCTTGTGGGAATCTATTGGCTTGTTTAATGCGTAATTGAGCAGGCCAAGACAGGTCGAAAAGGCCGGACCGGTTACGGCTTCCGCCAATCCGGAATACCCTTTGGGCCGTCCCATGCGGACCTGCTTGCCTAAAATCATGCCGGCGAGTTCCTGTACACCGGGAAGCTGACAGGCGCCGCCGGTAAGAACGACCCGGCGTCCCGCAACCTTGTCGAACCCGGCGGCTTCCAGCCGGGCGCGAACCATTTCAAAAATTTCCTCCATGCGCGGCTTGATGATGCCGACCAGCATGGAACGCGGAACCTGACTGACATCGCTGTCGGCATCGTCGCCGATCATGTGCACTTTGATCACCTCGCGGTCGTCCGACGGCGATGGCAAGGTGCTGCCATAAAGGGTTTTCATTCGCTCGGCATGATCCAGCGGGGTGGAAAGACCACGGGCAATATCATTTGTGACATGAACGCCGCCGACCGGAATACTATCGGTATGAACGACTTCGCCATCAAAGAAAACGGCGAT
>JAOUPW010000353.1 GCA_029879665.1 Rhodospirillales bacterium
GCCCTGGCCGAAGGATACGTTCCAGCGCCACCGGGCGAATGCGTATCCGCCGCGAAAGAGGGACTGCCGGCAGCATGGGGAGGCATGGGCATTCATTACATCCAGCCCAAATTGTTGAATATCAAACGGGTCAAACCGCGCGTCGACGGCGACAGCACCCACACCGATTTCATGAACCCCGCCATTTTGCTTTATGAACCCCAGGCAGACGGGTCGCTGGTTCTGGTCGGCGTCGAAAACCTGGTATTTTTGAACGCCTGGCATGCCGCCGGGAATCAAGCCCCGCCGAAATTCGCCGGGAGAAACTGGGACACCATGGCGGATAATTCCGGCACCCCCCAGGACGAGGCGCACTTGTTCGAGCCCCACCACGATCAGCACATTTACTTCAGGAAGATGGCGAACCCGAAAGATCAACTGAACCCGTTTTCACCCAACGTCAGTTGCGACCATCATAAATAAGTCGGCCGGGGGCGGCGGAAACCTTTCCAGCGGAAACCCTAAGCCAAAGACCGTTGATTAAGGCGCCGCCTGAACTTGGTTGCGGCCGCCCCGTTTGGCGGCAAACAGGGCCTTGTCGACACGGTTGACGAAGTCCCTTTCGGTCTCGCCGGGAACGAACTGGGCGATCCCCAGGCTGACCGTCACCGTTATCGGGGTTCCGGAAAAGACAACGGAACTCCTTTCGATCGCGGTGCGGATTTTTTCCGCCAGATCACGGGCCTGCCCGATATCGCAACGATCGAACATAAGCAGAAATTCCTCACCGCCCCATCGGCAGAGGGCATCGGTTTCGCGGATCGCACCGCGAACGTTTTCCACCACCGTCCTGAGAACCGCATCCCCCGCCAGATGACCATGGGTATCGTTGACATCCTTGAAATGGTCAATATCCAGCATGGCCAGGGAAAGTAGGCCATCTTCCCGTTTCGCCACCTTCATGGCCTGATCCAGAACACCGTCGAAAACCTGCCGACTGAGTGCGCCGGTCAGCTTGTCCCTGGAGATCGTGTCCTCCAACTGACGCTGGTAGGCCCTGACCGTCAGGATGGTAAGGAACAGCACAACCCCGGTGACGGCGCACGCGATCAGGATGTTGAACCAAAGGGTGTTCAAAATCCTTTTGCCGTTCATATCTCCGGCCTGTTCGACCAACAAGAACCATTTGAATTCGGGCACGAAGCGGCTGTTCACAAAAAATTTCTTGCCGTCGAGATCATAGGAAAAGGCGCCGCCGGGAAAGGCGAGAATTTTCGCCGCGATTTTTTTAATGCCGGGGCGGTCATGGATGTTCAAGAAACCCTGATACCTTTCCCCGTGCAGGGTTACCCCGCCATCCCGGTCGATAAAGAAAATTTGGCGTCCGTAGCGCCGTTCATAATCGTCAATCAGGGCCTTTACCGCCTTAAGCGCAAGGCCGACGCCGGTAGCGCCGATGAATTCTCCCGAAGGACCGTAAACCCGGTAATTGATGAAAACGGTTAGGCTGGTCAGGTTTGCGGTGTCGCGGTCGATATTGATTTCGTAATCTTCCTTCATGGACCGAACCCGGAAAAACCATTTGTCCTGGGGATCGTTTTCGTGGACCGTCTTGATGATTCCCGACGTGTGGTAGTAACGGCGGGTTTTTTCGGAAACGAAATAGCTGGTAACCGCACCGTAACGTTGCTGGATCGCCGTCAGGTAATGGATCATCCGTTTTTCGTCATTTTCGCCCTCCAACACCCAGTCACGAACGAAGGTGTCTACGGCCATCAACGAAGATAGGAATATCGGGCGCACCAGATCCCGCTGAATTTCGGAATAGATGTTGTCGCTGGTCAGCGGCAGAGTGCTTTCCGAAACCTGTTCGTGCAGCGATTCCCGGGCAGCGTAATAGCTGACCAGGCTGATGGACAAAAAACCCACCGTCAACAGCACCGTAACCGCCAGGATCAGATTACGCCTCTTTTTTTCCATACTTCGGCCCGGGCTCTGCTGGATGAATATTTCAGGAAAGAGGCAACCGAACGGCCCCCCGCCGGATTGACCCAATGGGACCCCCCCCTATGCTCAGGATGAACTTTACAGGAGAGTCACAGGGGCCGCTAGGCCCGGCGAAAAAAAACCTGATCATGAACCATCGGGCACCTTTTCATCCTTCTTCAGCGCATTGCGGTGCATGGTATACAGCGTACTGGCAATGATGATGCTCGCGCCGCCAAACGTCCATGCGGTCGGAATTTCGGCAAAAAAGACGATCCCGATGATGGTGGCATAGAGCAGGCGGGAATATTCCATGGGCGCGATCGCCGCCGCCTCACCCGCCTTGAACGCCTGAATGAAAATCCACTGCATCAGGGACATTACGCAGCCGATGGCGACGATTAGAATCATCTCCTGAACCGTCGGCGTCACCCACAGATAAGCTGCGGGGCCGGCCAAAACCAGGGTCACGAAAATGGACTGGTAGGCCATGATGGTTGACGGGTTTTCGATCTGCGAAAGCTTGCGCATGACGATATTGATGCTGGAAACAAAAAAGGCCGAGGTGATGGCGAGCAGGGCATAGGTGTTGATGTTTTGCGCATCCGGGCGGACGATGACCAAAACCCCGATGAAGCCGACGACGACGCTGGACCAGCGCCGAAAACCGACCGCTTCCTTCAAAAAGATGATGGCGAGGATGGTTGTAAACAGGGTGCGCACAAAACTGATGGCGGTCACCTCGGCCAGAGGCATGTGTACCACGGCCACGAACCCGGTAACCATGGCGATAACGGAAAGGGTGCTCCGCAGGAGGTGGAAACGGAGAAGATTGGTCATGAACACGGTGTCCAGGTTTTTCAGGATTACCGGCGAGATGATCAACACCACCAGCACCTGGCGGATGAACAGAATTTCAACCACCGGAACGGTTTGCCCAACATGCTTGATCAGCGAGGCCATCTGTACGGCAAGCAAGGACGCGACAAGGGCAAGCAGGGAGCCTCGAACGTTGCCCGGCAACGTCAACCAGTAATGATAAAATTTCCCCATCGTGTCACAGCCTCTAGTGTCGTTGCGGTGAGAGGCATCACGCCCCGCTCCGCTTGCTTATCCTAGGACTAAGCCCCAGTGGCAATATAAAAAAAGCCCCGTACCCTAAGGTCTGGGGCTTTTTTATAGTCGCGGAGGAGAGACTCGCTCAATATCTCACTTTTGCTTTAAGCCTCCAGGACGGGTTTGCTATCAGGATTGAACGTTTGAATATTCGATCCTGATTTTATTTGCCGTTTTTCGCCATCCAGGCGTCAGCGGCCTTTTCAACCGCCTGACGATCAAAGTCGTTGGCGCAGCCTTCGAACACGTGGGACAGATACGCGGCGGTCGGGAAGTCCTTGTTTACTTCGCCGATCAACTTCATATCGTTGTTCACCGATACCCATGCCGCCTCATCGACAAGGCCATACATCGGAGTCTTT
>JAOUPW010000354.1 GCA_029879665.1 Rhodospirillales bacterium
CTTGCCCAGCGCCTTCTCCGGATCACCGGTTCGGTTAAGGACGACCGTAACCCCGGCAGCAACAACCACGGCGACGGTCAGGACCGAGAAAACGATAAATGACCTGCGGTTCATTCCATTTATTCCTTAAATAATCACGCAGCCGCGGCGACCTGCCTGCTCCGCCGTCGCCGGAAGAATACGACCCCCAGCACACCAATGCTCAGCAACAGGGGAATTCCAGCGATATTGATGAACTTCAGCAAGGCATCGAGCTTTTCAATATCCTGTCGCAGAGCCAGCTGGACATCGCGCAATTCCTTGCGAACCGAGAGCATCTCGCCGCGAATCTGCTCCAGAAAGACCTTGTCCTCGGCGGTGAGCATCATGGCGCCCTTACCGCTTCCTTCCTTGCCCTGGATTTCAACCAACTTCGTTTGCAGGTCCCCCAGTTTTTTCGTCAGAGCCTCTTCCTTGAGGCGATAGCGTTTTTCCGCATCCCGGCGAATATTCTCGACCAGATAAAACGGCCGCGCGGACCCGCTACGGCCCCGTAAGCCGATCAGGGCTTCATTTCCGCCCAGATTATCAAGGGCGTTGACCGTAAAGGCCGCGTTGTTGGCAATGGGGATCACCACCTGCTGGCCAAAGAAATCCTGAATATTGAGCCAGAAGCGGTCCGCCAGCATGTCTGAATCGGCGACCACGATGGCATTCAGCGGCTTGTCGGACTGAGCCAGATGGGGCTTTTTCGGCTTGTCCTTGCCCGCATCTTTGGCCCCATCTTTGTCATTGTCCTTCGCCTTGCCCTCTTCCTTAGCCGGTTCTTTATCTTTGGGAGGACCGTCGGGGAAGGCACTTTTGACTTTGCCGGTTATGCGTGCGGCCAGAACCTTGGTTTGCCCGTCCTCCTTGAATTCACGGAAAATCGCCTGCGGGTCGGGGTTCACGCGCACCTTGTTCAAATCCACCCGCATGGACTTTGTGCCCGTGCTGATCAGGGGCGTAAACGTGGTTGTAGCCCCTTCAATCTTTTCAAGAATGCCGGCGGAGGCCATATTGATGCGGCCGATGTCGCCGGTCACCACATCCTTGGTATCGAAATTTTTCTCTCCCAAAGCCAGCCAGACCACGTAATCGACGATCACGCTCGAACCGTCGCGTCCGGCGTCGACCCGCTGACCCGTTTCCAGGTCCCCGGCAACCTTATCCTTGACCAGGTTGACGCCCCAGGACTTGAACAAACGGTCAAGATCGGAGGACGGCATCGGCGGCATCGGCCTGCCCATGGCGAGCGCGGCCTGCGCCGTTTCCGGATTGGGATCGACAAAGGCAAGTACCCGCCCGCCGGCCATTACAAACTGATCAATGGCATAGAGGGTTTTATCGGTCAGTCCCCAAGGATGAACCAGCATCAGCAAATCAATCGTGTCGGGAACAGACTCGATCTCCTGCCCCAGGTCGTTGACCTCGAAAAATTCCTTGATCTGATCCATAACCCGCCAAGCTGGCGTCGGCCGGCCACCCATCATGGGGTTCCCCGGGCCACCGGTGATAGGAATGGTGCTGAGAAGACCAACCACCGGCTTTTTGGGGTTAGCGAGGGTGTAAATCAACTTGGTGAGATCGTATTCGATAAAGGTTTCGCGCTCGCGGTTGAAAAATTCAATCACCGCTTGATCGTCGGTGCTGTTGGTGGCGGCGAGGCCTAAATACCCCAGATCGCCGGAAGACGTGACGGGAACGCCCTTGAGGCCGAATTCAACGGCCCGGTCCTCGATATCGGAAAAGGGTTCGGGATGAAGAATGGACAGTTTGACCATACCGCCCGACAGATCAGCATACTGTTCCAGCAGCTCCTTCAGACGGGCGAAATATGTTGCGTGACCGGGGCTGCGCTCGCCCAAAATCCGCGAGTAAAAAAGCCGCACGTCGATCGGTTCTTTTAGGGATTTAAGGATATTCTTGGTCGCCTCTGTGGTGGTGTACAGCTTGGCCTCGGTCAGATCAATGCGCATGGATTTGAACACATTGTTCGACAGAATATTGACCGCGAACAGCAGAACGGCGCCGGCGACAAGGGCCAACACGGTGAATCTTGTTTTGTTCGTATCCCTGCGCAAATCCATCATCGTTACCTCAAGTGCCTTTTTTTAGATCCACGACAAGAACGTTAGCAAACAACCAGAAAATCATCATCGAAGCGAAAAACGTAATATCCTTTGCATCGATCACCCCTTTGGTCACGGAATCGAAGTGGGTGAGGAAGCTCATGGAGGCTACGACGTCCACCAACGGCCCCGGTGCCCATGCCCGGAAAAAGTTGAGAACCAGTTCAACTCCGCTCATGGCAAACAGAAAACAAACGGTTGCGGAAACGATGAAGGCGATCACTTGGTTTTTGGACAGCGCCGAAATGCATGAACCGATGGCTAGAAACGACCCGGCCATGAAGAAACTAACCAGGTAACTGGCAAAGATCACGCCATTGTCGGGGTCGCCTAACACGTTGACGGTGACCCACATGGGAAAGGTCAGGATCAGTGAAATGCCGATAAAGGCCCACGCCGCCAGAAACTTGCCCAGGACGGCTTCGGTAATGGACACCGGCAGGGTCATCAGCAGTTCGATGGTGCCCGATTTGCGCTCTTCCGCCCACAAACGCATGGCGATTGACGGAACCAGAATAAGGTAAAGCCAGGGATGGAAGGTGAAGAAGGAGATAAGATCGGCCTGCCCCCGGACGAAAAAAGATCCGAGATAAAACGCAAAGGCACCGGTAAGCGCAAGAAAGATCACAATAAATACATACGCAAGCGGGGTCGAAAAGTACGCCGTTAGTTCGCGTTGGGCGATAATACGGATGTTACGCATGCTCACCCTCCTCTTCCTTCGGTCCAGAATCCGGGCCCAGGGTGATCTGCCGGAAGAAATCGTCCAGAGACCCCTTGTCCACGAAAACCTCCTGAGCGGATATATTCTTTGCACGCAGCAGATCGCCGACACTGAGCGCAATGGACGCGCCCCCTTTCGGTAAAATCCTGAGGGTGGCTACGCCGTCGGCGGCGCCGACACGCTCAACCCCCGCAACATCGCTTAATCCCGCAAGGTCCTGGTGGGCCGCGGCTTCGGCGGCGGCGGGAATCTTGATAAGAACCGCGTTGTGGTGCGGGGCCCTCGCCAGCAATTCTTCCGGAGTGCCATCGGCAAGCAGGCGTCCGTGGGCAATCACCACCGCACGGGTGCAGACGGCCTCGACCTCTTCCAGGATATGGGTTGAAATGATGATTGACTTGTCCTGGGCCATGGCCTTAATCAGGCTGCGGACCTGATGTTTCTGGTTGGGGTCCAGGCCGTCGGTGGGTTCGTCCAGAATCAAAACCGGCGGATCATGCAGGATCGCCTGAGCCAGGCCGACCCGGCGTTTGAACCCCTTGGACAGGGTTTCGATGGTCT
>JAOUPW010000355.1 GCA_029879665.1 Rhodospirillales bacterium
GGAGATAAAATCCTGTTGGGCCATGTCATGGCACAGCGGTTTCTCCATCCCACCAAATACCGTTCGAAATACAAGGAACTGAAGAACTGGATGACGGCTTATGCTGATCATCCCGACGCCCGGCGCATCTATGAACTGGCGCTCCGGCGCAAACCGAACAACTGGCGCGCACCGAAAGCGCCCATCGCCGGCGGCAGCTACTTCACATCGTCGTCCGCAAAAAGCCGCGTCGAACCGCGAAAACGCCTTACCCGCAGCAAACGCAACCGGGTCGCGCAATTGAAAAGACAAATCCGCGGGCTGCTCCGCAACGGCTACACCAAGGCGGTCAAGAAACTGCTCGCCACCAAGGAAGTGAAGCGCCTGTTTTCCACGGTCGAATACGACCGCGCCAAGGCGCGCCTTGGCGCCGGATATTTTGCCGCCGGGCGCGACGATTGGGCCGTCGCTTGGGCCGGAGAAGCGGCCGAGCGTTCGGGAACCTATATTCCGGAAGCCCACTGGACGTCGGGACTGGCGCTGTGGCGGCTCAAACGGTACGGCGAGGCCGCCGGCCATTTCGAGGCCATCGCCGGAGATGCGCGCACCTCCCAATGGATGATGTCCGCCGGCGCCTTCTGGGCGGCGCGCTCCCATCTGGTCAACCGCAACCCGGCGCGGGTCAATGGCTTGCTTGAAAAAGCGGCCGCGCATCCCAGAACATTTTACGGAATTCTGGCCGGACGCATGCTGGGACTGTCCGACAATTTCAGCTGGTCCGTTCCCGAAGTGGATACCGCTTCCCTGCGGAAACTGGCCGCAACCCCCGGCGGCAACCGGGCCTTGGCCCTGGTTCAGGTCGGTAGAAAAAGTCAGGCGGAACGGGAACTTCGCGCATTTGCCATTCGCGCCGAACCCGATCAGGCGATAGGCATCCTCTCCCTTGCCGCCCATGGCGGCATGCCGCAGCTGGCCTATCGGCTGAACCAGTTCCTTTATCCCAACGGCAACGGATACGATGCCGCCGCCTATCCCCTTCCCGACTGGAAACCGGCCGGCGGCTTCACCGTCGACCGCGCCCTGGTCTATGCCCTGATCCGCCAGGAATCCGGGTTCAACCCCAAGGCTAAAAGCTGGGCCGGCGCCCGTGGCCTGATGCAATTGATGCCCGGCACCGCCAGCTTTGTCGCCCGCGATCGGCGTTACCGCGGCAACCGGCTGGGTCATCTCTTTACCCCGGAAACCAACCTCACGCTGGGGCAAAAATACATCGAAATTCTTCTCGCCGATAAAAAGATCAACGGCGACCTGTTCCTGTTGGCGACGGCCTGGAACGGCGGCCCCGGCAACCTGAATAAATGGCGGCGCACCACGGATCACCTGAATGATCCCTTGTTCTTTATTGAAAGCATTCCGTCCCGGGAAACCCGCATTTTCGTCGAACGGGTTTTCGCCAACCTGTGGATTTACCGCAACCGCCTGGGCCAGGAGTCCCCGTCGCTGGATGCTATTGCCGAAGGCCGGTGGCCGGTTTATACAGCCCTTGACGAAAGTTCTGTCGAGGTTGCACAAAATGTCAAAAATCGAAGGTGAACGCGCTTTTCTGCCGGTCAACATCGCGGTCCTGACCGTTTCCGATTCCCGTACCCTGGAAGACGACAAATCCGGCATTACCCTGGCCGAGCGCATTGAAGGCGCCGGGCACAAGGTCGCCGAGCGGGCCATCGTCAAGGACGAAGTCGCCGCCATCACCGCCAAGGTCAAGGAATGGATCGATGATGCCGACGTTGACGTGGTCATCGCCACCGGCGGCACCGGGGTTACCGGGCGCGACGTGACACCGGAAGCGTTCGACGCCATTTATGAAAAGCATATTCCCGGCTTCGGCGAGCTTTTCCGCATGCTGTCCTATGACAAGATCAAGACTTCGACCATCCAGTCCCGCGCCGGCGCCGGGGTCACCCGTGGCACCTACCTGTTCTGCCTGCCGGGATCGCCGGGCGCCTGCCGCGATGCCTGGGACGACATCCTGGTCCACCAACTGGACAGCCGCACCCGCCCCTGCAACTTCGTCGAGCTGATGCCGCGCCTGATGGAACACCTGCGTTAGAACGCCCTTCAAACCGCATTCCGGACAGCAAAACACCACGCCTGTGAAAGCGTGGTGTTTTTCCTGCTGTGAGCCACTTGCTTGGAATTTATCGGTCCGAGGGGGTTACCATTGGTAACGGTAGCTGGCTCCTATGAAGTGCGAGAAGCCGTTGTCGGGAAGCTCATAGAGCGAACCTTCACTGGAGACATCGAGGTCATAGATCCAGTCGTTGTTCTTGAGATAGGTTAAATTATAACCGAGCTTCACGCTGCCGTTTTTCGACACCGAATAATCTGCGGACAGCTTGAGATCGAACTGATGATAGTCAATATCGGGCAGATCGGTAAGCGTCGGGTGGGTGGGCCCGGACAATTCGTACTCCTGCTTGTCATAGGTATACTGCAGGTCAGCACCGAGCTTGAATCCGGTTTTCGGCATTCCCTGAATGCCGACGCCGCCGGCGTAGCCGATATTTCGCAGGTCGGCGGTCCATACCCCATTCGCGGTAGGGGTGCGTTTGTCGACGGTTATCTGTTCCCGTGTGATTTCGTTGAGCGACACGAAACCGGTCAGGGACCAATCCGGATTTAGTTGATAGGAAGCGTCGATGGAGGCGTTATGGGTTCCGCCTTCTTCAGGGCCGAGCCACCGTTCTTCGGAATGGTAGGTGTCCAACGAACCGTCCACCAGAGCATGGAACGACAGCTTGTCCGTCGCCGCCCAATCCATGCTCAGGCGCCATTGGTGACGCTCCCGGTCGCCCCAGTGGATGGGGTCGATGTCGCCGGGGTTGTTGTCGTGGGAAATCAGGAAGGCGCTACCGTCCCGTTCGCTGTAGATGTAGGCAAGCGAGCCGCCGAGGGTTTCGGTCAACTGCTTGTTAAGCTGGACGCGGCCGGAATAGTCTTCGGTCCGCTCACGCCAACTCGCTTGACGTAACGGAAGATATTCGCGATCCCAATATTCGTATTTAATGCCGCCGATCAGCCGGTAGTCTTTGGGCAAGCGGTAGTTCGCCTCGCCTTCGGCAACCACCGTATCGCGGTTCATGTGATTGTTTTTTCCGGTACGGTCGGCAGCCGGAGAGTTGTATTCCAAGACCGGAGTGCTGTCGTGGCGGCCTTCGTAGCGAACCTTGGCACGCAGGGACAGATCATCGGTGACGCGGGAATTGATGCTTCCCATCCCCAGGTAGTTATGCACCTCGCCGCCGAGATCGGAGCGGTTCACGCCGGCCCTGGTGGAAGTATAGAAAGTATCGGTTTGGTTCATCAGGGTGTACGACAGTTTGAAATTGCCCCGCGTATCCGGCGTGAAATTGTAACCGCCGTTGAGGTAGAAGTTGTACGCCTCGTT
>JAOUPW010000357.1 GCA_029879665.1 Rhodospirillales bacterium
CGGTGAAGCGGATGCCGGCGGCTCCCTTCGTATGGCGAGTTATGAAATTCCCTATCTGACGGATGGCTTGAAATTGGTGATTGTCGGCCTTGGCATATTCGCCGTGCCGGAAATAGTCACGCTGCTAAGACAAGATCGTTCTATTTCAAAAAATTTGACACTGGGCACCGGCTGGCTGGATGGCGTCAAGGACTGGTGGGAGAACAAGTGGCTGTCCACCCGTTGTGCATTGATTGGCGTCTTGGTGGGCGTCATTCCAGGCCTGGGCGGATCTGTTGTCGATTGGATCGCCTATGGACATACCGTGCAGACCACTAAAGAAAAAAGTAATTTCGGCATGGGTGATGTCCGCGGCGTGATTGGGCCGGAAAGTTCAAACAATGCAAAAGAAGGTGGCGGCCTGGTGCCCACCATCATTTTCGGCATCCCCGGCTCCGGGTCGATGGCAATATTCATAGGGGCGGTGGCGCTTTTGGGTTCGGGGGATTTGGAAGTCGGGCCGCAAATGCTATCGGCCGAATATATTGATATTACTTATTCCATCGTTTGGTTGCTGGCGCTCGCCAACGTGGCAGGCACCCTATTGTGTATCGGTCTATCCGGCACCATCGCAAAACTGACAACCATACGGTTTACCCTGTTGGCGCCGTTTATTTTTATGCTGATATCGTTTGCAGCTTTTCAATCGGGTCAGAATCTGGCTGATCTTGTTGCCTTGTTTACCATTGGCCTGGTGGGAATATTCCTGCGACGCTTTGACTGGTCCCGTCCGGCCTTTTTAATCGGCTTTGTACTATCGGAGCCGGCGGAAGCTTTCTCCAACCAGGCTTATCAGGTAACTGGTTTCAAATTCCGCCAGGGATTTGATGTCGGAATAGATTACCTGTTTGGGCCGATTGTGATTGTGTTGATTATTATCACTGTTATTTCAATCGTTCTCGGTATTCGTCAGGCGAAATTGATTAAATCCGAAGGTACTTTTCAATCCGGCGGCAAACGCACTCCGCTTGTTTTCCTGTTGATTATAACTGGGTATTTCGTCATCTGCTTTTTCGACGCCTCCTTGATCTCAGATCGTCTGATGGGCGATAAATTCTTCCCAATGCTAGTTTCGGGAATAGGATTCTTATGTTGCGTCGTATTGTTGATTACAATGCAGCGACGCCCCGCTACAGACATTATGTTTGCTGACTGGGAGACTTCCGAGGAGGCGATAAACGCCGCCCACGGACTGTGGCCGACATTGGCGTGGTTTGCGTTCCTCCTAGTGACGACCTCTTTGGTGGGCTTCATTCTTGCCCTCATGATTTTTTTATTAACCTTCATGCGGATTCGCGCCGGGTTAAGCTGGTCACAATCAGCCGTTTATACCGTTACTGGTATTGTGTTTATGTGCTTCATGGCGTGGATATTGAACCGTGATTTTCCACCGGGCTTACTGCAGTCTTGGTTCGATCTTCCATGGCCGTTGACGTAATACTAAGTTGCAATTTGGTATAAGGACGGAACGATGTCACAAACACCCATCCCGGCGGTTTTAATGCGCGGCGGCACCTCCAAGGGGCCGTATTTCCTGGCTTCCGACCTGCCGTCCGATCCCGCCACCCGGGACGCCGTCCTGCTCAGCGTCATGGGTTCGCCCGACGTGCGCCAGATCGACGGTATCGGCGGCGCCGATCCCCTGACCAGCAAAGTCGCCATCGTCTCAAGGTCAAAGATTGAAGGCGCGGACGTAGATTATTTGTTCGCTCAGGTGAATATCGATAAACCCATCGTCGACACCGCACCGTCGTGCGGCAACATCCTGGCCGGTATCGGCCCCTTTGCCATCGAAAAGGGTATGGTCCAGGCACGGGATCCGGAAACCGCGGTCCGCATCTACAACGTCAACACCCAATCCATGATCGAAGCCTTGGTCCAGACCCCGGGTGGCGTGGTTACCTATGACGGCGATACTGCAATTCACGGCGCGCCGGGAACGGCGGCGCCGATCCTGCTTAAATTCATGAATGTCGCCGGTTCAAAAACCGGCGCCATCCTGCCCACCGGCAAGGCCAAGGAAATAATCGAGGGCGTTGAGGTCACCTGTATGGACGTCGCCATGCCCATGGTTATGATGCGCGCCGCCGACATGGGCAAGACCGGTTATGAGACCCGGGAAGAACTGGACGCGGACGCGGACCTGTTCAAACGGTTTAATCCCATTCGCCTGGAAGCCGGGCGGCGCATGGGACTGGGCGACGTCACCGACATGGTCATCCCCAAGATCGGGCTTCTGGCCCCCCCTCAGGGCGGCGGCACCATCACGTCGCGCTACTTCATGCCCCACAAGTGTCACGCCGCCCATGCGGTCACCGGCGCCATGTGCGTTGCCACCTGCGCGGTCATGGAAGGCACCGTGGCCGAGGGCTTGAGCAAAGCGAAACATAAACCGGTACAGACCATTGTTATCGAACATCCCATGGGTTCGATCGAGGTGGAACTGTCGGTCAAGGGCAACGGCCCCAACCTGGAATTCGTCTATGGCGGCACGTTGCGCACGGCACGGCGCCTTTTCGCAGGCGACGTGTTTGTCCCGGCTTCGGTCTGGGACGGATCGAAGTGACCTCACGGGAATGACTCTATCAACCAAGTGGAAACAGCGCGGGGCGGCCCTGGCGCTGGGCACCGTGGGCGGCGCCCTGTTCTTTACCTTCCATCTTCCCCTCGCCTGGCTGCTGGGATCGCTCAGCGCCTGCCTGATTGCGACCCTGTTGGGAGTCAAGCTGCAGGGGCCGGGCATAGCGGTACCGGTGCTGCGGGTGGTCCTGGGGTTGGCAGTCGGCGCCGCCTTCACGCCGGCGCTGTTCGGCAGGCTGGGTGAAATTGGACTGAGCCTGGCATTGATCCCTCCCTTTGTCGTGGTCATCGGGAGCCTTGGTTACGCATATTATCGCAAGATAGGGGGATATGACCGGACAACCGCGTTCTACGCCGCCATGCCGGGCGGGTTTCAGGACATGATGGCCATGGGCGAGGATCGTGGCGCCCATCTCTCTACCCTGGGCCTGATCCACGCGACACGGGTGGTGGTGCTGGTATTTTTACTCCCGTTTCTGATCAACTGGCTGGGCGGACTGGACCTGGGTGAACGCTCCGCCGTCCTGATCGGCGTGTGGCCGGACGCTAAAGGCATTTTGACCCTGTTCGCCTGTGGCGCCGTCGGCTGGTGGGCCGCCACTCGCCTCGGCATCAGCGGCGCCGCCGTTATCGGACCCATGGCGGCCAGCGCCATCGTTCACCTCGCCGGCATCTCCGAAGCCAAGCCGCCCATGTTGCTGATCAACATGGCGCAGCTGTTCATCGGAATCTATGTGGGATGCCAGTATCAGGGAAGCACCATCCGTCAAATCGTCAAAGTGGTTGGATTGTCGCTGGGAT
>JAOUPW010000356.1 GCA_029879665.1 Rhodospirillales bacterium
CGCCTTTATGAAATTAGCCCGCC
Organism: Rhodospirillales bacterium; assembly: GCA_029879665.1. Classification (GTDB taxonomy): domain Bacteria; phylum Pseudomonadota; class Alphaproteobacteria; order Rhodospirillales; family JAOUPW01; genus JAOUPW01. The sequence goes on from JAOUPW010000356.1 coordinate 24, forward strand.
GATTCCGCCTTTAAGAGATTAGCCCGCCGATTCCGCCTTTAAGAGATTAGCCCGCCGATTCCGGCGAGGCCCACGGCCCGCGTCTGCGTCAACCGGGGTGCCGTCCGGCGGGTGATCCCGCCCAGAGCATACACCGGCAACGAACATCTCCGCGCCCACGCCTGAAACTTCAAAACCCCCAGGGGCGGCCGGTCCGGATGGCTGCGGGTGGCGAACACCGGCGACAGAAGAACGGCATCGGCGCCGGCCTGCGCCGCCGCCCGCAAGGCGGCGGGCGAATGGGCGGCGGCGGTGACGATCCACCCCGGTCGCCGCCACAGGCGCCACGAACGGCATCCGTGGCGAACCAGGGCTTCGGGCAGGTGCACGCCGTCGGCGCCGACGGCGCGGGCCAGGCGGGCGTCGCCGGCGATCAACAACCGCAAAGCGTGCCGCCGGCAAACCGCCGCCAGGCGATGGGCCAGTTCCCGCCGCCGGGGATCCCGGTAATGGCGAAGGATGACGGCGCTGCCCCGGGGCAGGCGCCGTACCGCGGTTTCCGGGTCGGCCAGGCGGTCCGCGTCGGTAACCAGGATCAGCGGCGGCAGCGCGCACGCCGGGGTTTGGGCCCGGTTTTGAATCCGCGCGCGCAAATTGAGCATCCTCGCCGTTTCTGCTAGTGTCGCCATCGGGCACCCCTTCGCACCGTTTATGGTTGCCTGCGCCGCGTTACACACAAGGACCGTTCGTGGAAGACATTGCCGAAAATCTCGCCCGCGTCAAATCCCGCATGGCCGAAGCCGCCCGCGCCGCCGGCCGCCGCCCCGAAGACGTGACCCTGGTCGCCGTCTCGAAAACCCAACCGGCGGACGCGATCGGGCGCGTCCTGGCGGCGGGCCACATGACCTTCGGCGAAAATCGCCTCCAGGAGGTGGAAGAAAAATGGCTGGCCCTGAAGGAAACACACCCCGGCGCAAGGCTTCACCTGATTGGGCCCCTGCAACGCAACAAGGCGCGCCGGGCGATGGAACTGTGCGATGTGATCGAAACCGTCGACCGCCCCAAACTGGCGCACGCGCTCGCCCGCCTGATGGAAGAAACCGGACACCGTCCCGATTGTTACCTTCAGGTCAATACCGGCGAAGAACCGCAGAAGGCGGGAATCCCGCCCAAGAACGCGGACGGCTTCATCGCGCTCTGCCGCGATGAACTGGCCCTTCCGGTCCGTGGCTTAATGTGTATCCCGCCGGTCGATGAAGAACCGTCCCTTCACTTCGCGCTTCTGCGCGAAATCGCAACCCGCAACGGGCTGAGCGGCTTAAGCATGGGCATGAGCGCCGATTTCGAAATCGCAATTCAATTTGGCGCCACGCTGGTCCGGGTGGGTACGGCCATCTTCGGCGCGCGGCGCCCGCTTGCGGGCTAATCCTCGCCGACGGAAAGGCAGTCTCCGGGTCCGCACGCCCTTAATAGCAAGAGCAGATCTTCCCGGGCGACGGCAACGCAGCCTTCGGTCGGGGCGTAATCCGGTTTCGCAAGATGAAGGAAGATTGCGCTGCCGGACCCGGGAACCACGGGGGCGTCGTTGTATCCCAGCTCGACGATCAGGTCATAAAGAGAATCGTCCCGCCAAAGTTTTTCATGGTGCGCCGGATGGGGCAGCCGGATCAGGGTGTTGTAGGCGGGATCATTGGGGTCGTCGCACCAGCCGTCCCGTTCGTCCAGCGCCCGAACCGGCAGGGCCGTTTCCGGCGCGGCCAGTCGGTCGGGCCGGTAAAGGACGCGTCGCAAGGGGAGCCGTCCCGCAGGCGTTTGGCCGTCGCCTTCCCGCTTGGTGCGTCCTACGCCGCCACGACCGAGGGCGCACCGGATGTTCCGGCCGTTCCATAACATTTGGCCGTTGGCGAAGACCGTGATTTCCATAGCGTCTTATTCCTGTTTTTATACAGCCGCTGCCGGTATAGCCTGAACCGGGCGCGATTGGAAAACATGCCGTGAATATAAATCAGTATATCAAAATTCTTGCCGCCAACATGGCCGTTCTCATAGGGCTGGTTCTGGTCGCCGAGCTGACCTTCGGCGGATGGGTCTTCGGATCCAATTATGGAATGATGAACATTCCACGAAATGTCAGCCGCACTTTCGATGTATCCAACCTGTACGGCGGCGTCTCCCGCGCGCGTTACACCCGTGACCGCCACGGATTACGCGGAAGATACGAAGATCCGTCCCGGATCGATATCCTGACCATCGGCGGCAGCACCACCAACCAGCTATATATCGACGACGAACTGACCTGGCAGGCGGTAATGACGAATGAATTCCGAACCGCGAAAATAAAACTGACCGTTGTCGACGCCGCTGTCGACGGCCAATCGTCGCTGGGTCACATCGCGGCCATTGACCGCTGGTTCCCATTAATTCCCGGTTTAAAACCCCGGTTTGTTCTGGCCTACGTCGGCATCAACGACATGGCGGTGTCGGGCGCCGCCAATTACGATTCCATGCAATCGCCGGAATTGTCGCGCCGCATCCGGTATCTCTTTGTCAACAACAGCGCGCTTTACAATTTGTACCGAACCGTTCGCGGCATGATCAGGGCGCGGGAGGCCAAACTCATTCACGGAAAAAGTCCGTACGACGGGGTTCTGTGGGAAAAGGCATATCCCATGAATGAAAGAAAGCCCGCATCGAAAGAGCTCGCCAAACGACTCGACGAATACAAGGCGCGCCTTGAAATTCTGATTGGAAAAATCCGCGGCCTCGGTGCGCGCGCCATCATCGTGACCCAGCCGGCGGCCATGTTCCGGCTCCGGGGCGGCTGGGTCTTCGGTATCCGGGGCAAGGACGGCAAGATCAGTACCGGCTTTTACGAGATCCTGACGGCGATCAACGACGTCAGCATGACGGTCTGCCGGGAAAAGGGCGCGGTCTGCGTCGATCTTGGGAGAGAGTTGCAGTTCGAGGACGGCGATTTTTATGACAATGTGCACAACACGCCGCAAGGAACGGCAAAAATCGGCCGCTATCTTTACCGCAGCTTAAAAGACGCGCTGTAATCGGAACCATTCCGATTTAGTTGAATGGGCGGAAACGCTCCGTCTTCTAGATTTTATAAAAATACGTCGGCGCGAATCGGATCAATCTTGCCGGCAAGCACGCTAGTTGCTGTAATTAAAGGCCGGCGCCTGCGGGCGTTCCGCCAACTTTGCCCCTTGTTGGTATTTTCCAAGAGCCGACATGATGGAAGCGGAAACCCATCCGCCGTTGGCTGGCGTGGCGCCGGGGGTGGACGGCAGGGCGGATAAGCCCTCTCCGCGCGGGTCGGCCGGGCGCCGGGCGGCGGCTTGGTGGCGAACGGCGGCGAACACATCCGCCGTGTCGTCCGCGAACACGTTCGCCGGGCTGGGCTGGGGCG
>JAOUPW010000358.1 GCA_029879665.1 Rhodospirillales bacterium
TGTCGCCCGCATGGATGAGGCGAGCAAGGCGGGACGGAAATCGGTCCTGCTGCTTCTTGAAGGGCAGGGAAATTTGAGGTTCGTCGCCGTTCGCATCGATAAGGGCTGATTCCTGCCTCTTTCTTCATTTAATACTTCTAATACTTCAAAAACGGCGTCCCCAAACGGGCGCCGTTTTTTGTTTTGGAACGGTTTTAAATCCGACAGCGCAGCTCTGGAAATAAAACGCGCATCGGGCTACAACTAATAAAATAAAGGACCGTGTATCAATAAATCCTTCCTGGGAGGTTTTTGCCATGAGCGACACCACAAAATATCTTCTCTCCGAAGAGCGCATCCCCAAATTCTGGTACAACATCGCCGCCGATCTGCCCAAGCCACTGGCGCCGGTGCTTCATCCCGGCACCGGACAGCCTATCGGCCCCGATGATCTGGCCCCTCTGTTCCCCATGGCCCTGATCGCCCAGGAAGTGAGCGCCGAGCGGGAAATCGAAATCCCCGGACCGGTGCGCGACGTTTACCGGCTGTGGCGGCCCGCGCCGCTGTACCGGGCGCGGCGCCTGGAAGCCGCCCTCGATACCCCGGCCAAGATCTATTACAAGTACGAAGGCGTCAGCCCGTCGGGCAGCCACAAACCCAATACCGCCGTCGCCCAGGCTTTTTACAACAAAGAAGAAGGCACCAAGCGGCTTTCGACCGAGACCGGCGCCGGCCAGTGGGGCTCCAGCCTTGCTTTCGCCGCCGGCCTGTTCGGGCTCGAAGTCGATGTTTACATGGTCAAGATCAGCTTCCAGCAAAAGCCCTACCGCCGCGCCCTGATGGAAGCCTACGGCGCCCGCTGCGTCGCCAGCCCCAGCAGCGAGACCGAATCCGGCAGAGCGATCCTGGCCGAACACCCGGACAGCACCGGCAGTCTCGGCATCGCCATTTCCGAAGCGGTCGAGGTTGCGGCCAAGAACGACGACACCAAGTACTCCCTGGGCAGCGTGCTCAACCACGTGCTGCTGCACCAAACGGTGATCGGCCAGGAAGCCATGGAGCAGATGGACATGGCCGGCGACGATCCGGATGTGGTGATCGGCTGTGCCGGCGGCGGCAGCAACTTCGCCGGACTTGCCTTTCCGTACATCGGCGAGCAACTGCGCGGTGGCAAAACCCGGCGTGTAGTCGCGGTCGAACCGGCGGCCTGTCCGACCCTGACCAAGGGCACCTTCGCCTACGATTTCGGCGATACCGCCCACCTGACACCGCTGGTGAAGATGCACACTCTAGGTTCCACTTTTGTGCCCGAGGGTATCCACGCCGGCGGGCTGCGTTACCATGGCATGTCGCCCATCGTCAGCCATTTGAAGGAACTGGGCTTGATCGAGGCCGAGGCCTATCACCAGACCGAGTGTTTCGCCGCCGGAATCCAGTTTGCCCGCACCGAAGGCATTATTCCGGCGCCGGAATCGACCCATGCCGTCCGCGCAGCCATTGCCGAGGCCGAAAAGTGCAAGGCGGAAGGAAAAAGCCGCGTCATCCTCTTCAACTTGTCTGGCCACGGACATTTTGATATGCAGGCCTACACCGATTACTTCGCAGGTATTCTTAGGGATACCGCCTACGATGAAAAGGCGCTGGCTGAAGCAATGGCCGTTCTGCCGCCGGTCGCCGCCGAATAAGAAAATAAAGGACTCCATGACCGAAACACGCTTGCCGATTTTCAGCCCGTTCGCAGCCCTGCGTCCGTCGCCGGATCATGCCGCCGATGTTGCCGCGCCTCCTTACGACGTGCTTAGCAGCGCTGAAGCGCGGGCTATGGCCGAGGGCCGGCCATGGAGTTTCCTGCATATCTCCAAACCTGAAATCGATCTGCCCGAAGGTACCGACGTTCACGCGCCGGAAGTGTACGCCAAGGGCGGGGAAAATTTCACCGCCATGGTTAAAACCGGGGTTCTCGTCCGCGATCTCGGGCCGCGCTATTACGTCTACCGCCTGACGATGGGCGATCATGTGCAAACCGGCATCGCGGGCGCCGCTTCCGTTGCCGCCTACGAAGAAGGCCGCATCAAGAAACACGAACATACCCAACCGGCCAAGGAAGACGACCGGGTCCGCCAGATCGAGGCGGTCAACGCCCATACCGGGCCGGTCATGATCACCTATCGTCACTCCTCCGGCATCGACGGCATCATCGACCACCATGTGACGGCGGGGCCGCCGGATGTGGATATCGAAGGCGATGCCCCGGCGTCCGGCGTCAGCGTCCGGCATACCCTGTGGGTGGTGTCTGATCCGGAAGCCATCGCGGCCATTACCGGCGCCTTCGATATTCTGGACGCGCTTTATATCGCCGATGGCCATCACCGTTCCGCCGCCGCCGCCCGCGTCGCCCGGGCCAGAGCATCGAAAAACCCCAACCCGACCGGTGAAGAATCCTACAACACCTTCCTCGCCGTCGCTTTTCCCGACACGGAAGTGCAGATCCTGGATTACAACCGCGTCGTCAAGGATCTCAACGGCCAGAGCAAGGAAGAATTCCTCGGCGCCGTCTACGAACACTTCGACGTCGAAGCCGTGGACGGGGCGTTCAAACCGGGTTGTGCCGGCGAATTCGGCATGTATCTGGACGGCGGCTGGTACAAATTGAGCCTCATTACCGGCGGGCCGGACGTTTCGCCCGTGGACCGGCTGGATATCAATCGCCTGACCGTGCGTCTGTTGGCGCCGATCCTGGGCATCGGCGATCCCCGGCTCGACCCCCGCATCGGTTTTGTCGGCGGCATCCGGGGCCTGGGCGAATTGGAACGCCTGGTCGATGACGGCCAGATGGCGGTGGCCTTTTCGCTGTTCCCGACGGCCCTATCCGACCTCATGGACGTGGCCGATGCGGGCGAAGTGATGCCGCCCAAATCCACCTGGTTCGAACCCAAGCTGGCCGACGGGCTGCTTTCCCTGGCTCTTGATTAAGAGCGGGGCCTAATCCGGGATTTCTTTAAGGATCCCCTCAAGGTTTTCGGATCTTGCACCACACGGATAGGGTGGGCGTCGTGAAGCATTTTACGTATCGATTACCGGATCAGCGCGTGGTGTTCGGCAACGGAGTGCTGGACCGGCTTGCGGAGGAGGCGGACGTGCGCGGCATCACGCGGGCGCTTGTGGTTTCCTCGCCGGGGCGGGCGGAGATGGCGGCGCGCGCGGCGAGGATTTTGGGCCCCGCGTGCGTTGGCGTGTCGGACGCGGCTACCCTGAACGTGCCGGCACGCGCGGTTGACGCGGCCAAGGCCGCGGCTTCGGAAGCCGCGGCAGACGGCCTCATCGTGCTCGGCGGCGGTTCGGCGGTGGGGCTCGGCAAAGCCCTGGCGGTGGAAAGCGGGATGCCCTGGATCGCCGTGGTCACCACTTATTCCGGCTCCGAGATGTCCGACAATTGGACG
>JAOUPW010000359.1 GCA_029879665.1 Rhodospirillales bacterium
GGGTAAAAGACTGGAAATACAGACAATTAAAGGAAAATTAGGAGGGCAAAACCTGTGGAAAACTTGTGGATTGAATGCCCGGAACTACCGCCAAGGGGTGAAAAAGAAAGGCTTTTTAATTGGGGATATTGGGAGACACCAAACATGGATACAAAACGTTTCATCAAGGACCTTGCCGGATTAAGCGCCCTGTTCGTCGCGGGATATGCCTGGCTTCTGATCGCTTGAATCGACCCTTCACTCCCGGGAGACCGGATGCTTGTTACCGGCTTCGTCCAGGGCCACGTAGGTGAATGTCCCCTCGGTGACCTTGATCCGCTCTTCGGCATGGCGGCTACGCCGGACCCAGGCTTCGACCCGGACCGTGATGGACGAGGATCCGACTTTGATTATCTCAGAATAACAGCACAAAACATCGCCGACCCAGACCGGGCGGTGGAATTCCATGGCCTCGATGGCGATGGTGGCGACCCGGCCCTTGGCCCGCCACTGGGCGGATATGGCTCCGGCGATGTCCATTTGGGACAACAACCACCCGCCGAAGATATCACCGCTGGGGTTGGTATCGGCGGGCATGGCAAGGGTGCGAATGGACAGTTCGCCCCGGGGTTCAAAAACAGGTTCCGGCATGTAAAAAATCCTCCAAAACCGCAATATTTTGTAGTTTATTTATAACTGAACTACCTTATCATGCCAAAAGAAGGGAACGTGAATATTTCTCCTTCGCCCCAGTCACCCACCATTTCGGATACGCCATGGACGACCTTTTTCAGCACGCCGCCAATAAACCGAAGGGGAAGAAGGGCAAAAAATCTTCCCCAAAAAACACGGCCAAAAAAACCAAAGAAACGAACAAAACCGACCCAAAAACCATACAAAGCGGCAAAGGCAGCTATTCCGCCAAGGACATTGAAGTTCTGGAAGGCCTGGAACCCGTCCGCCGTCGCCCCGGCATGTACATCGGCGGCACGGACGAAACCGCCATGCATCACCTGGTCGCGGAAGTCCTGGACAATTCCATGGACGAAGCCGTGGCAGGCCACGCCAGCCGCATCACCATCGAACTGGCACCCGACGATACCGTCATCGTCTCAGATAACGGCCGCGGCATCCCGGTCGATCCTCATCCCAAGTTCAAGAGTAAATCCGCGCTCGAAGTCATCATGACGACACTGCATTCGGGAGGAAAATTCAGCGACAAGGCTTATGAAACCTCGGGCGGACTGCATGGCGTCGGCGTTTCCGTGGTCAATGCACTGTCGGATAAGCTGACGGTCGAAGTGATGCGCGATAATAAAATCTGGATTCAGGACTACAGCCGGGGAAAGCCGAAAGGCAAGCTTACCTCAAAGAAGCCGCCGAAAGGGCGTATCAATCGCGGCACCACCATTACGTTCCACCCGGATTCAAAGATTTTCGATCCCTCCACTCATTTCCGCCCTGAGCGCATGTACCGCATGGCGCGCTCGAAGGCGTACCTGTTCAAGGGCGTGGAAATCCGCTGGATTTGCGATCCCTCGCTGATCAAAGGCAAGGATACGACGCCAACCAAGGATAGCCTGCATTTTCCGGGCGGGCTCAGCGATTATCTGGAATCCACCCTGCAGAAACGCCGCACCATCACCCCTGCCCCGTTCGTCGGCGAAGCCAAGCTCAACGGCGGTAGCGGCAAGGTTGAATGGGCCGTGGCCTGGCCCGCCGACGAGAACGGTTTTTTCAATTCCTACTGCAATACGGTGCCGACGCCCCAGGGCGGCACCCACGAATCCGGCTTCAAGAGCGCGCTGAACAAGGGCCTTCGCACCTATGGCGAGCTGATTAACAATAAACAGGCCTCCAAGATCACCGCCGAAGACATCATCGGGGGGGCGGCCATCATGCTTTCAGTATTCATTCGTGACCCCCAGTTCCAGGGCCAGACCAAGGAACGGCTGTCAAACGTGGAAGCCCAGCGGCTGGTTGAAAACGCCATCAGGGATCATTTCGACCATTGGCTGACGGCGGCGCCTGAAGCGGCCAAAATGTTGCTCGAACATGCCGTCGAACGATCCGACATCCGTCTGCGCCGCCGCCAGGAAAAGGAAACCAAGCGGGCCTCTGCGACCCGCAAGCTGCGTCTGCCCGGAAAGCTCACCGATTGTACCTTAAATACCGCAATGGGGACCGAGTTGTTCCTGGTGGAAGGCGATTCCGCCGGCGGTTCGGCGAAACAGGGCCGGGATCGGAAATTTCAGGCGATTTTGCCCCTGCGCGGCAAAATTCTGAACGTTGCCAGCGCATCCACCGACAAACAACGGGCCAACCAGGAACTTCAGGACATGATCGAGGCCCTGGGTTGCGGCACCCGGGAGCGTTACTCCGAAGAGACGCTCCGGTATGAGAAGATCATCATCATGACCGATGCGGACGTGGACGGTGCCCACATCGCATCCCTATTGATCACCTTTTTCTTTAAAGAAATGCCTCAACTAGTTGAAAATGGGCATCTTTATTTGGCGATGCCACCCTTGTACCGGATCACTCAAGGGGCCAGGAGCCAATACGCCCGGGATGACGCCCACCGGGAACAACTGCTGAAGAAGGAATTCAAGGGCCGAGGGAAAATCGACATCAGCCGCTTCAAAGGTCTGGGTGAAATGCCGTCCCAGCAGCTCAAGGACACCACCATGGACCCGGCCAACCGGACCCTGCTGCGGGTCACCCTGCCCAATGCCAGCGCCGCCGATAAACCGACCGTGAAACTGGTGGAATGCTTGATGGGACGCAAGCCGGAGCTGCGCTTCGCCTATATTCAGGAACACGCAAAATTCGTCGAGGACATCGACGTCTGAAAATACACGAGGCCGGCTCACCTCCCCGGTTTAAGCATCCTCAACTCCACCGTGTGAGCTTCGAAATCCTTGGCCACATTGAAGCGTGTGACCGCTGATCGGGGGCTATTATTCCCCGGGTTTCTTCTCTTCTTTCTTTTCTTCCAGCAGATCCTTGAGCCGGGTTGAAAAGGCGCCGGCCTTGTAGCCGGGAATACTGTAAACCCAGCCCGCAACCCGGTCGTTGATGGCCCAGGCCCGCGCTTCCGGGCCTTTTTTGTCCATCATATTATCCTTCGACTCCTCGGCGACTTTCGTTCCTGGAGTTCCCGGAATTTCCTGATTCTCGGCCTTTTCGCCCTTCGCCTCCAGGGTCAGCCAGTTTGAATTATCCGCAGTTTCAATCAGGGCGGCTTCAAGGGTCAGTCCGTCGAAGGTTTTAAGCGTGGCGCGGACGGTTTTTGCCGGATCGAAGGTAATCTCACCGGCTTTTTTCACGTCTTCCAATTCCAGCTTGGAAAAGGGCGAGGCCAGATCGTCCGGCGCATGGGGGCTTTTTAGTCTGGCACCGTCCGGCAGTCTTGAAACGCTCAGGTGGTCAACATC
>JAOUPW010000360.1 GCA_029879665.1 Rhodospirillales bacterium
CATGATTGAAATGGCTAGGCGCAGCCATCCGGACGTCGAGGTCGTCGCCGTCCTCGATTGCGGCGAAGACCCGGGACTGGCGCTGGGCGCCTTCCGCGAAGGGGTTCTGGCGGCCCGGGTCAAGGCTCAGCCGGAAGCAATAGACCGCCTGCGCGACATGGCCGCCGAGATGGAAGCCGTTCTGTATGAAAAGGAAGGTCCCTTCCTCGACCTGATCGACACCGACGATGCCCGGGCCGCCTGCAGGGAATGGCTCGGCGGCTGACGGACTAAGGCTTGAGGCGTTGCGTTAAGCCGCCAACAAGGCTATCTGAAGCCCATGAATCAAAATGCCTCCGACCGCTGCCGGCTCTACCTGATCACGCCGCCCCGGCTGGACCCGGCCCTCTTCGCCGAGGTTCTCGCCCGGACCCTGGACTCGGGCGACGTCGCCTGCGTCCAGTTGCGCCTGAAGGGGGAGAATGGCGCTGTCAGCGAAGAAGCCGCCATCCGCGAAGCCTCCGAGCGCCTGGGCGCCATCGTCCAGGGCCGGGACGTCGCCTTCATCCTCAACGACCACCCCGACCTGGCCGCCGAACTGGGCTTCGACGGCGTGCATGTGGGTCAGGAAGACGCCCCCTACGCCGCCGCCCGCGCCGCCGTCGGCGCGGACGCCATCGTCGGCGTCACCTGTCACGATTCCCGCCATCTGGCCATGACCGCCGGCGAAAAAGGGGCCGATTACGTCGCCTTCGGCGCCTTCTACGACACCGATACCAAGGAAGCCAAAGCCCGGGCCGGGCTGGAAATCCTGGAATGGTGGAGCGAGATCGCCACCGTGCCCGCGGTCGCCATCGGCGGCATCACGGTCGGAAACTGCGAACCCCTGATCCGCGCCGGGGCCGATTTCCTGGCTGTTTCCAGCGGCGTCTGGAACTACCCGGAAGGCCCGGAAGCGGCGGTGCGGGCGTTTAACGAAGTGATGGAAAGGGTAAAGGCGGAAGGCGGCTGACCGGCAGTTGCCACCTTCCCGGCAAACTGATAGGTTCCGCGCCGCGTTCAAAGCGCATCCCCTTATTTTCTTGGACACGGTTTAAGAACATGAAGATCAACGGTAACGCCATCCGCCCCGGAATGGTGATCGAACACCAGAACCGCCTGTGGCGGGCGGTGAAAACCCAGCACACCCAGCCCGGCAAGGGCGGCGCCTACCTGCAGGTGGAATTAAAGGACATCCGCGACGGCACCAAGCTCAACGAACGCTTTCGTTCATCGGAAACGGTGGAGCGCGCGCGCCTCGACCAGAAACCGCACCAGTACCTTTTCGCCGACGGCGACATGTACACCTTCATGGACAGCGAAACCTATGAACAGATATCGTTGAGCGGCGACCTGATCGGAGAGGACCAGACCGTCTATCTTCAGGAAGGCATGATCGTCAACATCGAATCCTTCGAGGACAGCCCGATCAGCGTGCAGCTGCCCGACACCGTGGTCCTGGAAGTCACCGAGGCCGACGCCGTGGTCAAAGGCCAGACGGCATCGTCGTCTTATAAACCGGCGAAGCTGGAAAACGGCGTCAAGACCCTGGTGCCGCCCCACATTACCACCGGCACGCGCATTGTCGTCAACACTGCCGATGGTTCCTACGTCGAACGAGCCAAGGACTAGAGGCTTATCTCCGGGCCAGGCCCTGAAAAGATTTATAAATGTCATCTCAGAAATCGGCCCTGATCAACGTCATGTGCGGCGCGGCGCAAAAAGCCGCGCGCAAGCTGGTGCGCGACTTCGGCGAAGTCGAACACCTTCAGGTTTCGAAAAAAGGTCCGGCCGATTTCGTTTCCAATGCGGATTTTGCCGCCGAAAAAACCCTGAAGGAGGAACTCTCCAAGGCCCGTCCGAAATTCGGCTTTCTGCTGGAAGAGGGCGGCAGCGTGGTGGGTTCGGATACTTCCAACCGCTGGATCGTCGATCCCCTCGACGGTACCACCAATTTTCTGCACGGCATTCCCCATTTCGCCATTTCCATTGGTCTCGAACGGGACAACGATTTGCTCGCCGGCGTCATTTACGAGCCGGTACACGATGAAATGTTCTGGGCGGAAAAAGGCCAGGGTGCCTATCTCAACGGCCGCCGCTTGCGGGTTTCCGGGCGCGCCCGGATGGAAGATTCCCTGTTCGCCACCGGCATCCCGTTCAAGGGCCGGAACGACCACGAGCCGTTTCTCCGGCAACTGGAAGCGGTGATGGCGGTCAGCTCCGGGGTCCGACGATTCGGCTCGGCGGCGCTCGATTTAGCCTATCTCGCCGCTGGACGCTACGACGGTTTCTGGGAAATGGGTTTGAGCCCCTGGGACATGGCGGCCGGTATCGTGCTGGTGCGCGAGGCGGGCGGCTTCGTCACCGATCTTGAGGGTGGCAAGAAAATAATGGAAACCGGCAATATTCTCGCCGCCAACGATCTCCTCCACGGCCCCCTGCTGAAACTGCTCAGCGCCGTCCCGGACGCCGAAAAAAAGCCTTAATTCCTCTTCATTCTTGCCGTCGTCGCCGTTCCGGGCAGGGCGTAAACCGGTTGTCTGCGAGCCTTTCCATGGTTTAAGGTGATCGTACCGGTTCGAAGCGGTCCCGATAACCGGGAAGCGCGCCAAAAACTGACCGCAAGAAACAAGAAACTTTTGGGGGAGTCCGCCCAGCCGATGGAAATTTACCGCCGCCTTTGCCGTTCGTTGCCGTTGGCCGCTGTCGCCGCCGGCGCGGTTTTATCGATTTCCCCGCCGGTTATGGCCCAATCCGGCGGCGATGACGTGCTTATCGATCTCAGCGTCCTCGAAGGCGACCGCGAGGCAGGAATGGGCGCCCCCCTGCCGGGGTTGAGCGGAAGACGGCTGCAGATGCCGGGATCGCGGATGCCGCAATCGCAGCTCCTTGTTCCGACCGTGGAAGGCAAGGCCTTCGCGGCGCCGAAACTGAAAAAACCGAATATCCCGGCGGCAACCGCCGCTGTTGAACCTATGCAGGAAACCGCCGCCGTCGAACCCGCGCCGGTAACCGACCCCGTCGAACCTGCGCCGGTAACCGCCCCCGCCGAACCCGCTCCGGTAACCGCAGCCGTCGAACCTGCACCGCCGATGCCGTCGGAACCGTCCAAACCGGAACCCTCCGTCACCGCTGCCGCGCCAGAGCCCGAAGCCGTGCCGGCGCCGACCCCTGCCGTGCCGGAACCCCCAAAAAGCGAACCGGTTGCCGAAGAAAAGGCGAAACCTGTCGAACTTAAAAAAGCCGAACCGGCGCCCCCACCGCCACCGCCGGCAATGACCATGAAAAAAGAACCCGAGCCGATGGTCGAACCGGAAAAACCGGCCCCGGCGGCAACCGAACAGGCGGCGCGCACCCCTGCGGAGCCGGACCTGACCCCCGCCGGGCTTGCGGCC
>JAOUPW010000361.1 GCA_029879665.1 Rhodospirillales bacterium
CCGCCGTCATCTGGGCATGGCGCGCCAAGGCTGCAGTGCCCGGCGGCGCGCCCCTGAAGGCGGCGGTTCTTTGTCTGGCCACCCTGCTGGCGACCCCGTTCGGCTACACCTACGATCTTCTGATCATGGCCCTGGCCCTGGCTTGGCTGGGGTGGGATATCCATCTTCGGGGCTGGCGCAAATGGGATGTGGCCGTCATGTCCGCCGCCTTTCTGCTACCCTTCGCATCGCCTGGAATCGCCCGCCTCGTTCCCGTTCAGATCGGCCCCTGGGTGATTCTTGCCCTGCTGGCGGCAATTATTTTCAGAATGCGCTGGCGGCCCGCAACGGATTCCGGTTAATTCCTCCCTACGGAGCCATTTGACGAAAGCAGGTAGTTGCATGTCGGCCACACTCAAAACCATTAGCCCCGTGGACGGAAGCGTTTACGTGGAACGCCCTTTTTCCAACGGATCGGAAATCGCCGATGCCCTCGCCGGCGCCGTCGCCGCCCAGGCCGAATGGCGGGAAACTTCCGTCGCCGAACGGGCATCTTTCTGCACCAAGGCAGTGGACGCCTTTGTCGCCCGTAAGGATGAGATCGCCCGGGAAATAAGCTGGCAGATGGGCCGCCCGATCCGTTTCGCCCCCTTTGAAGTCGGCGGCTTCGAGGAACGCGCCCGGCACATGATCGCCATCGCACCCGAAGCCCTTGGCGACCTGCACGTGCCGCCCAAGGAGGGCTTTACCCGCTTCATCCGCCATGTTCCCTTAGGCGTGGTGTTCGTGATCGCGCCCTGGAATTATCCGTACCTGACCGCTGTCAACTCGATCATTCCGGCGCTGATGGCGGGCAATGCAGTGATCCTCAAACATTCGGCACAAACGCCGCTGTGTGCGGAACGATTGGCGGAAGCCTTCACCGACGCCGGCTTGCCCAAAGGACTGTTCCGGTTTCTGCACCTAAGTCACCAAGACACGGAAAAAATGATCCAGGCCCCGGAAGTCGACTTCGTCGCCTTCACCGGTTCCGTCCCGGGCGGACAGATGGTGGAAAGAACCGCCGCCGGGCGCTTCATCGGTACCGGCCTGGAACTGGGCGGCAAGGACCCGGCCTATGTGCGGGCCGATGCCGATCTTGACCATGCCATCGAGAACCTGGTCGATGGCGCCTTTTTCAATTCCGGTCAATCGTGCTGCGGCATCGAGCGCATCTATGTCCACGAAGACGTTTACGACCGCTTCGTCGAAGGCGCGGCCAATCTGGTTCGCCGGTACACACTCGGCAATCCCCTGGACCCGGAAACCACCCTCGGCCCCATGGTCCGCACCGGTGCAGCCGAATACGTGCGCGGACAGATCCGGGACGCACTCGCCGCCGGCGCAAGGGCACTGATTGATCCTTCCTTGTTTCCCGAAGCCCGCGACGAATCCCCTTATCTGGCGCCCCAGGTCATGATCGACGTCGATCATTCCATGGAAGTCATGGCGGAAGAAAGTTTCGGCCCTGTGGTCGGAATCATGAAGGTCACTTCCGATGACGAAGCCATTACCCTGATGAACGACAGCCCGTATGGGTTGACGGCCGCTGTCTGGACCGCCGACGAGGACGCGGCGCTGAACATCGGCACCCGGGTCAACACCGGCACCTGGTTCATGAACCGATGCGATTATCTGGATCCGGCCCTGGCCTGGACGGGCGTCAAGAACTCGGGCCGGGGCTGCACGCTGTCCACACTCGGTTATGAACACCTGAGCAGGCCCAAATCCTTTCACCTGAGGACGACGATCTGAATTTGTTCTCCAAACCAAAATGTTGAATGGGGACTTCATACAAAATCCATATGTGTTATAATTTTAAAGTTCGAGGCATTAAAAAATACGACTCGGAGAATATGTCATGTCTTTCGGCGGACGCGACCTCAGACCTCGAAAATCGTCTTTTCCCGAACGGCGACGCAATCTGGAACGCAGGATTAAAGATGATCCACGAGGCAGTTCGACATGGGCAGAGTTGAAGAATCTTTTTTATAGGATAACCGGACAAGACATGCGCCACCCCGTGGAACGACGGATCTATGCGGACCGGCGCAGACATCCTAAAAAATATTCGGATCTCTGATCTCGCTTTTATTTCCGCCCTGTTTCAAATATCTTCAGGTCACCATTTAATCCAGAACAGGGCGACATGACCGTGAACCTTCAACTTCCTTCCGGCAACTGGAACTACCCGACCGCCGTGCGCTTCGGCGCCGGGCGTATTTCCGAACTGGCCGATGCCTGCCGTTCGCTCGGCATGCAACGTCCTCTTCTCGTCACCGACCCCGGCTTGGCTGATTTACCCATGATTCGGGACGCCATCGCCGCAAACGAAGCAGCGAACCTGCCGACTGGCCTGTTCAGCCGCATCAAACCGAACCCGGTCGGCGGCAACGTGGAGGACGGGGTGCGGGCTTTCCGGGACGGAGGGCACGACGGCATTATTGCCATGGGCGGCGGCAGCGGCCTCGATGCCGGCAAGGCCGTCGCCTTCATGTCCGGACAGACCCGGCCGCTCTGGGATTTCGAGGACGTGGGCGACAACTGGGCCCGGGCCGACGCCGGCGGCATTGCCCCGATCGTCGCCGTTCCGACCACGGCGGGCACCGGTTCGGAAGTGGGCCGGGCGTCGGTCATTACCAACGAAGAAAGCCACACCAAAAAAATCATCTTCCATCCGAAAATGCTTCCCGGCGTGGTGATTTCCGATCCGGCCCTGACCGCGGGCCTGCCGCCCCACATTACGGCGGCCACCGGCATGGACGCCCTGGCCCATTGCTTCGAAGCCTATTGCGCGCCGGGCTATCATCCCATGGCCGACGGCATCGCCGTCGAGGGCATGCGGCTGGTCCAGGGATGGTTGGAAAAAGCGGTCGCCGACGGCGCCGACCTGGAAGCCCGCAGCCATATGCTCAGCGCCGCTTCCATGGGGGCCACCGCCTTCCAGAAGGGCCTCGGCGCCATTCATTCCCTGAGCCATCCGGTGGGCGCCGTGTACGATACCCATCATGGGCTCACCAACGCCGTCTTCTTTCCCTACGTGATGGTCTTCAACCGGCCCGCCATCGAAGACCGGATGACCCATCTGGCCCGGGTGCTGGACCTACCGAAGCCCGGTTTCGCGGGCGTGCTCGACTGGATCCTGACCCTTCGCGAAACCTTGAACATCCCCCATACGGCCAAGGACCTGGGCGTCGAGGAAAGCCGCCTGGATGAATTATCGAAGATGGCCGCCGAAGACCCGACGGCGGGGGGAAACCCGGTTCCCGTGGGCGTGTCGGAAATGAAACGAATGTTCGAGGCGGCCCTGGCGGGCCGGGTCGGCTGAGCCGGCTTCTGAACCCAAGAAAACCATGAAGAAAGAGGAATGCCGGGCGGGACATTCCTGAAA
>JAOUPW010000362.1 GCA_029879665.1 Rhodospirillales bacterium
GGAACGGCTTCGCCTCCCGAAACAACCTGTGACCGGCCGGAAGTTAAAGCAGATTGAGGTTCCGCCTCTTCGCGTTGCGTGGCTACAACCGGCTTCTCGGACCCCGTAACCCCCGTCTCGGAAATTTCACCGGCGTCTGCAGCCGGCATAACGTTCTGATCCGCATGAGGCATTGCCGCCGTCGCGGAAGACGGAGAGACTCCCGTCTCTTTTTCCACCTTGGTCATGGAGGCCTCGTCGGCGGATTGTTTCCCTGCCACCGCTTCTGCCATATGCTCAGGCACAGGCGAAATCAATTCACGAAGATAGCCATCTTCAGAGGTTCCAAAGTATACGCCGCCATAGACAACCGCGGCGATTAAAAGACCGACAAAAACGACAGCGCCGCCGGGAATGCCACTTTCCGAAACGGGAATTGGAAAAATAAGTTCGGATGGATTCGCAAAATCAGAGGCTTCAACCTTGAAACGCCGCGCCACACTTTCACCATCAAGGCCCAAATAGGTTGCATATGCCCGGACGAAACCAAGCGCGTATGTATGGCCTGGAAGTTTTCCGTGATCGCCGTTTTCCAAAGCTTCAAGATAAGCGAGTCGAATCCTCAGTACATTGGCGATGTCTTGAAGTTCCATCCCCTTTTGCGCGCGCGTTGCGGACAACAAGTCGCCGACACGGGGACCGGATGTGTGTCCCGCTTTCAATTCCGCTGTTTCTTGCGGAAACTTGGTGTCGAGTAATGCCACTGGTTTCACCGCCCATGCCTGATCAGGCTATGACCTCCCGGATTCATTCAAATAAGAATTAGTTTCAATTCTTATATTCTGGCGACCCCCTCATGAATGCTCGCATAAACAACGAACAATCCTTTCGTAATGCCCCCTTATACTCGGATTTTCTTAGTTAATGGTTATTTTGCCAAAATATGGTTTTTTTTCAAGGTAGAACTTAAAGATTTACGCCATGATCTTGTGCGTACGAGCGTATATTCTCGCGTACGTTGTGCAAATCGGTCTGCCCAAGGGTGGCAAGGTACGTTTCCAACGAAGCAACATCCAGACTCCGGATCATCGCCTTGACCGGGCCCACGGCATGAGGCGCAAGTGAGATTTCGCGGAATCCGAGACCTATCAAAGCCATCGCCCCAAGCGGATCACCCGCCATTTCACCGCACAGGCAAAGCGGAACCCCCGCCTCGCGGCAGTTATCTACAATCGGCTTCAGAATCGAGAAAACCAGAGGGGATATCAGATCATACCGTTCCCAAAGATCGGGGTTTCCTCGGTCAGCGGCAAACAGAAACTGGAACAGGTCGTTACTGCCGACAGACAGAAAATCCACCTCCTTGAGCAGTCCGGACAACTGAAAAAGCAGTGCGGGCACCTCCAGCATGGCGCCGCAGTGAATTTGAAGGGGAAGCGTGCCGCCGCGGCCTGATTCCCGTTCAAGCTCGAGATTCAATATTTTACGTGCCGCCGTGAATTCGCCAAGTTCGGTCACCATCGGAAACATGACCTTGAGATTCCGGCCGGCGGCCGCTTGGATCAGGGCGCGCAGTTGTTGCCGGAGAATAAAAGGCCGATCAAGGGAAATCCTGATCGCCCGCCAGCCCATGGCAGGATTCTCTTCCTTTGCATCGTCCCAATAGGGCAAAACCTTATCTCCGCCGACGTCAAGGGTACGGAACGCAACGGGTTTGTTTCCGGCTTGATCCAGAATTTTGGCGTAAAGACTGCGCTGTTCCTCAACCCCGGGAAAATCGGAACGAACCATAAAAGGAATTTCCGTCCGGTAGAGTCCGATCCCATCAGCGCCGGCTTCTTCAAGCTGCTGAAGATCAACCAGCAGACCCGCATTGAGTTCGAGTTGAATCCGGATGCCATCCTTGGAAACCGCCGGCAAGTCGCGTAGAGAAGCATAAGCGGCTTTCTGAATTTCACGGGATTGGAAGTTAACGAGAAATGCCTGACGGACATCATCTCCGGGACGAACAAATACCTGACCATTATCACCATCGACGATGACCTGTTCGCCTTGTTCAATCTTATCAAGAATTCCTCGAACGTTTCCGACTACAGGGATATCAAGCGCGCGGGCAACGATCGCGACATGCGACGTCGGAGAACCTTCTTCAAGTATAAGGCCGCGTATATGGGTGCGATCGTAATCAAGAAGCTGCGCAGGACCCATTGTGCGGGCGATAAGAATGGCGTCTTCAGGAAAGAAAATTTGATCTGAAGAATTTTCGGATCCAACAAGATGCTGAAGAAGACGTTCGGCCAGATCTTCAAAATCCTCGATTCGCTCGCGTAGATAGGGATCCGATATTTTTCCCATCCGGGTGCGGATGCTGTTGTGAACTTTTTGCACTGCGGCTTCCGCCGTCAGACCGGTATTGATCGCCTCTTTGATGCGCGCGAACCAGCCGGCGTCTTCGGCAAACATGCGATAGGTTTCCAGAACATCAATGTGATCTCCCTTGCCTGTTTGAAAGCCCGCCACGCGCAGCATGTCATCAAGCGCGCCGTGCATTTCGGATAAGGCTTGGCGCAGACGTTCGTTTTCAACAGTGGGATCTTCGGCGACAAACCGTTCGATAATCACCCTTGGCCGGTGCAACACGGCCTCGCCGATCCCCAGGCCCGCGTTCAGGCGCGTACCTTCTATCCTAAGAGGAAGAAGAGCTATTCCGTCCGCGGGAATTTGCTCTTCGCGGCTGATAAGTTCTCCGCCGCTGACCAGTTCCGCCAAAACCATGGCTACGGTTTGCAGACTTTCAACTTCCTCCTCCGAGTAATTACGCCGCGACCGGTTCTGCACCGAGAGCACGCCGATAACCCGACCGCCGCGAATAACCGGCACCCCCATCAGGGAGTGATAAATTTCCTCGCCGGTTTCCGGACGATAGGCAAAGCTGGGATGTTTTTGGGCGTCTGAAAGAGCAAAGGGACGGGCGCTGGCGGCAATTTCTCCGATCAGTCCCTCGCCGACACGAAGCCTGGTATTATGCACCGCACTTTTGTTCAACCCTTCAGTGGCGAAAAGTTCCAAAACATCGCCTGCCCGGCGGACGTAGACGGAACATACTTCCGCCACCATGTCGGCGGCGATGATAGAGACGGTTTGATCAAGGTGCTCCTGAGCCGTTCCGCTGGCCGCCATGACATCGCGCACCCGCGCGAGAAGACGGCGCGGCGTTGGCAAGGGAAGGCCGGTATTCATGGTCAGGAGTTTCCTTCGAACTCCCTGGCAGCGAGCGCATCCAGGGCCTGATCGATCAGTTCCTGAAGGATTTCGGACATCGTTTGTTCACGGGTGACCATGCCGACGCTCTGACCGGCCATAAGAGAGCCGTTTTCCACATCCCCCTCGATCACCGCCTGCCTTAACGCACCCGCCCAGAAATGCTCG
>JAOUPW010000363.1 GCA_029879665.1 Rhodospirillales bacterium
GCTGACCGAGGCAACGAGGATGACATCGCCGCGCTCGAGCAGCGCGCGGGTCGCGGCGTGGCGCATACGATCGATCTGTTCGTTGATGGAGGCGTCTTTTTCGATGTAGGTGTCGGAGCGGGGAACATAAGCCTCGGGCTGGTAATAATCGTAATAGGATACGAAATACTCGACCGCGTTTTCCGGAAAGAAGGCCTTCATCTCGGCGTACAACTGCGCCGCCAGGGTCTTGTTGGGGGCCAGCACCAGAGCCGGACGCTGTTCCGTCTCGATTACGTGAGCGATGGTGAAGGTCTTGCCGGACCCGGTCACGCCGAGCAAAACCTGATCGCGTTCGCCCGCTTGCACGCCGGCGACGAGCCCGGCGATGGCCTGGGGCTGATCGCCGGCGGGCTGGAATTCGGATGCCAGCTTGAACGGCTTGCTTCCCGTTACGGGCGGACGTTTTTCAGGTTTGAAGAGAAGGGTATCGGTCATGGAGCTTCTTATAAGGCGGGGACGGCACTAAACGCCAGCTTCGTGCCGACGCGGACGGAATAAACAATAAAAGCCACATACAAACCAAAGAACAAAAGTATAGTTACACTTTATAGTAGTTATAATTAACACATTAACACCTTGTGTTTTGCCGAGTGAAATTAAGATTTTACTAATAGAAGTAATTGTATGAATTGATACTTCATTTAATTTTAAGCTGAGAGAAGAATGATCACGGTCACGCCATCAACCGTCCAAACGGCCAAGGATCAGGTCTGGGAATTTCTCAAGGTTTTCCTGTTTCTGTTTTTAGTTCTGTCGGTGGGGTTTGCCGCCGCCTTTCAGAATGGGTTGAAGCTGGACCGTATTGATCTCGAGACCAAGGAACGGCACCTTGTCGATCTCGGTAAAAATTCCATCATTCATGATTTTCACATGGTTTATACCGATGTCCGGATTCTCGGCCAATCGACGCTTATCGCGGATTTTCTGGACAGCGGCACGGATCATGACGCAAACCATGTCCGGAAAAGCTTTGTCAGCTTTGGCGAGAAACGAGGTCTTTATGACCAAATTCGGCTTTTCAATGAGTCCGGAAAGGAACTTATCCGGGTCAATTTCAACGACGGCAAAGCCGAGGTCGTTCCCGAAGATCAACTGCAGGACAAATCCGACCGTTATTATTTCAAGCATAGCATAGCTGCGGATCAGGGAACGGTTTTCATTTCACCCATGGATCTCAACATCGAGCACGGCGAAATCGAAAAACCCTTTAAACCCATTATCCGCTTCGGAATACCGGTTTACGACAGCGGCAACAATAAAAAAGGGGTGCTGGTCATAAATTATCTGGGAAGCATTCTTCTCTCCCGCCTTAAGGAAGCCTTGGCCCAATCGATTGGCGATCCCATGCTTCTGAATTCGGAGGGGTATTGGCTTCAAGGGCCCCGCGCCGAGGACGAATGGGGATTCATGCACAACAAGATGAAAAGAAATTTTTCCACGCAATATCCCGAATACTGGGAACGGATGAAAAACAGCGAAAAGGGGCAGTTTCGGTCCCGGGGCGTGCTGGTGACGTTTTCCACCCTGTATCCACTCCGCCAAATCGGTGGCGCCATCCCGGGAGCGAAGGCCGCATTGGCCGTCGGCGGGCCGGACTATGCCTGGAAAATTCTGACCCTGGAAACAGCGGCAAAAGAAGCTCGGTTTCTTGAAGGCCGAAATGATCTGTTATGGAATTTTTATCTTTCCGTCCTCTTGCTGGCGGTGATCCTGAGCTGGGTTGTCGGCCGTGCCCGCTATCAGCGCAGAGAATCCGACTTTAAATTGCAGCGGCGTGAAAAGCGCCTCAACGCCATCGTTAATAACATGGCGGAGGGGCTGCTTGTGCTTAACAGCAAGGCGATGATTGAAAACTTCAATCCGACCGGGGAAAAAATGTTCGGATACGCCCCCGGGGAAGCCATCGGCCAGGATGTGGATATCCTGTTCCCCGGAGCTCATCATGTTTTCCATCAGCCATTCGACAAAAACGAAAAATTCCAGCGCATTGAGGTGCTCGCCCGCCATAAGGACGGTTCCCGGTTTCCGGCGGAACTGGCCTATAACAGAATGGTCATGGGCGAGAAGGCGTATTACATCGGTATGGTTCACGATATTACCGAACGCCGGCAGACGGAAAGCAGACTTCGGGTGGCCAAGGAAGAAGCGGAGTTGGCAAGCCGGACAAAGAGCGAGTTCCTTGCCAACATGAGCCACGAATTACGAACGCCTCTCAATGCGGTGATTGGGTTTTCGGACATCATGTCAAGGCAACTGTTTGGGCCGATCGATAAGAAATATATGGAATACGCCCAGGACATAAATATTTCGGGAACCCATCTGTTGGAACTGATCAACGATATTCTCGATGTCTCGCAGATCGAAGCCGGTAAATTGAAACTCAACGAAGAAGAAATGGAGATTTTGGATATTGTCGATTCTTCGATTCGCCTTGTTTCCGAACGGGCGGAAAAATCCCATATCAAATTGATAAAAAAAATTCCGAAAGACCTTTGTTGTCTGTACGCCGATCCCAGAAGGGCGAAACAAGTTCTCCTTAATGTCCTCTCGAACGCCATCAAATTCACCCCGGAAGGAGGAACCATCAGTATCAGCGGCGAATGGGAAAAGGATGGATCCATATCGGTTTACGTGACCGACACGGGAATCGGCATCGCGCCGGAAAACATCCCTCTGGTTCTGCAGCCTTTTGGTCAGATCGATAATGCCTTTTCCCGCAGTACGCAGGGAACCGGCCTTGGGCTGCCGCTCAGCGTCAACTTGATGGAACTCCATGGCGGGAGCCTGACCATCATTAGCGAAACAGGGCTCGGTACCACGGTCTGCCTGATGTTTCCGGCGGAACGGGTCCGCTGCAGGGAAAAGGCGAGGGCGCCGGCTTAGAGGCGACGGCTCAACCGGGGGTTCCTTCAAGTCAGCCCGGAACGGCCCCGGAGTTCACTCCGTCCTTGCGGGCGGCGCGTCAGAGGCGTACCTTGCGCCGGTTTTTGCCGAAAAACTCTTAGAGAAAGGCCTTTCCCGCCATGTCGTTTCTTGCCGAGCGATTAAGCCGTATTCAGCCGTCTCCGACCATTGCCGTGACCCAGAAGGCCCGCGACCTGAAAGCCCAGGGCCGGGATGTGATTGGTCTTGGGGCCGGGGAGCCGGATTTCGATACCCCCGATCACATAAAAGAGGCGGCCAAGGCCGCCATTGACGCCGGGCAAACAAAATATACCGCCGTTGCCGGCACGCCGGAACTGCGCGAAGCCATCTGCGCCAAGCTGAAACGGGATAACGGACTCGACTACACGCCGGATCAGATCACCGTCGCCTGCGGCGGCAAGCAGAGTATTTTTAACGCCTTCATGG
>JAOUPW010000364.1 GCA_029879665.1 Rhodospirillales bacterium
ACCGCGCCTGCCGGCAACGACGGAAACGATTTTTCCATAACGGGTGGCGTTATCGATCAGGTTGGTGACACATCGCCGGAAGCTATCGGGTTTCAGCAACACCGAGATCGGTCCTTCCGTGTGCAGATCGATGTTGCCGCCCTTACGCCGGGCGCGAGAGACAATATCTTCCAGCAGTTCAGAAAGGTTTGTCAGGATCGGCGATTCCCCCCGGCTGCCGCCGGCAAAGGCTAGATATTCGTCGAGCATGCGTTCCATTTCGTTAATGTCGACGTGCAGTTCCGCCGCTCCCTCGACCTCATCCAGCAGCGCCAGTTGCAGCTTCATCCGGGTCAGCGGTGTCCGCAGGTCATGGGAGACTCCGGCCAGCATCTCAGTGCGCTGATTGATATGCCGGCTGATTCGATCGCGCATGGCGATAAAGGCGCTGGCCGCCTGGCGCACTTCGTTGGCGCCTTCCGGCTTAAAACTGGGCGTATCCCGGCCCATGCCGAAGGCGTCGGCGGCGGCGGCAAGGCGCCGGACCGACCTGATCTGATTGCGCATGAAGATGGTCGCAACGCCAAAAAGGAGCAGCGACGTTCCCACCATCCAGATGACAAAGACATAGGTGGTCGAACTGAACAATCGTTTCCGCGTCGTTAGAAAACTCAAAGCTCCATCGGACATCTGAATTTCAATCAGAACTTCCTTGTTCAGATATTCCGCGTCAATCCTGTAGGGCTCGTTCACCAACTTGCTCAATTCACTAGCCAGGGTCTTTCCCAGGTGGCTGTTGATCTCGGCCGGTGAAGTGGAGATGGCTTCACCTTCGGAAAAACTCGCCGACAGTTCCATTTGCGAAGCGGCAAGATCAAAAATCCAATCCCGGTTCTCCGGCCCGGGATAGCGCTGCATCAGGGAAATGACCGTCGAGATATCCCCGGAAAGCCCCCGCGCCAGCCGTACGGAAATCTTGTCCCAGTGGGTTTCGTAAAAAACGTAGGCCGATACCAGTTGTACGATCACCAGCGGAACGACGATGATCAGCAGGGACCGTCCGAGCAGGCTTTTGGGAAGAAATTTCTTCAGTTTTACCATTTACCGATTTCTTTCAGTCCGGCCGGAGAACGTAGCCCTTGCCGCGCACGGTTTGCAGGTAGCGGGGAATCTTCGGGTCGGGTTCGATCTTGCGCCGCAGCCGCGTCACCTGCACATCGACGGCGCGCCCCGCCCCGGCGCCGCCGGTCAATTTGCTCAGTTCCTCGCGGCTGAGGATGTCGCCGGGGCGTTCGGCCAGCACCCGGAGCAGGGCCGCTTCCACGTCGGTCAGACGGATCGCCTTACCACTACGGCTCAACACCTCGTGCTCAAGGCTGAACAGAACGTCGCCCAGGCGCACTTCGTCGGGAACCACCGGCCTTACGGGTAAACGCCTGAGAATATTGTTGAGGCGCAATAACAATTCCCGGGGCTCGAACGGCTTGGCCAGATAATCATCGGCGCCCCCTTCCAATCCGGCGATGCGGTCGTCCGGTGCCCCCATGGCGGTCAGCATGAGGATGGGAATATCGTCGGATTTGCGCAGATCGGCGGCGAATTCCAACCCACTTTCCCCCGGCATCATCAGATCGAGAACGATCAGGTCGAAATCGATTGTGCCGATTTTGGTCCGGGCGGCAGCGGCGTCCGCCGCCGCCGAGACGAGAAACCCGTTCTCGCGGAGAAACTTGCCGAGCAGATCCCTAAGCCTGGCATCGTCATCAACGACAAGGATATGGGGCAGGGTTTCAGTCATCGGCCAAGTATACCCATCCCTGCACAACCCTGCCTAGCTGCCACCGGATTTCGGCTCGAACCGCCCGCGATCCTCGGGATTGATGATCCCCATCAGCACCTGCTTGAACCCGCCGACCGCGTCCGCGCCGGCATCCCGGTAGGCGGCCCGAATCAGGCGGCTTTGCTCCGCCACCAACCGGCGGTCCAGGTCCCGGCCCTTGGCGGTCAGTCGCAGTTGACGGCGGCGGCGGTCGCTGGAATCGGCGTCCTGAGCGATAAAGCCTTCGCGCACCAACTGCCCCAGCACCCGGGCCAGGCTCTGCTTGGTGATTTTCAGCACTTCCAGCAACTCCCCCACGGTCATGCCCGGGGTGCGGCCGACAAAATAGAGCGCCCGGTGATGAGCCCGGCCGAAGCCGAAATCGGCGAGAAGGGCGTCGGCAACGGCGGTAAAATCCCGGTAGGCGAAGAACAGAAGCTCCATCGCTCTGTGCATTTGGGCCTGGTGCATTTCGTCGTCGTCGGTCAGCGGCCCGGCTTCCGGTTCGGCTGGCGGGGACATGCCCATAATCTCCGAAAAAATATTAAGTCAGCATTGTTGACATAATTGACATCTTGGCCCAGGAATGCTACCTAACGCAAGATACTTCTGACTGGGACCCTATTTAAGAAAGATCATTTCATGGCGAGCATCCCATTTGACGACCGTGACGGCCTGATCTGGTACGACGGCGAATTGGTGGACTGGCGGGACGCCAAGATCCACGTTCTCAGCCACGCGCTTCATTATGCGTCTTGCGTCTTCGAAGGTGAACGGGCCTACGGCGGTTCCATCTTCAAACTGACCGAACATTCCCAGCGGCTGGTCGATTCCGCCAAGACGCTGGATTTTGAAATCCCCTATTCGGTGGCGGAAATCGACGCCGCCTGCATCCAGGCCCTTGAAGCCAACGGCATTGTCGACGGCTACGTCCGGCCGGTCGCCTGGCGGGGTTCTGAAATGATGGCGGTATCCGCCCATGACACCAAAATCCACCTGGCCATCGCCACCTGGCCGTGGCCCAGTTATTTCTCGCCGGAAGCGCGCCTGAAGGGTATTCGCCTCAAGACCGCGCCCTGGAAGCGGCCTTCGCCTGAATCCGCCCCGGTGCATGCCAAGGCCGCCGGGCTTTACATGATCTGTACCCTGTCCAAACACGCGGTCGAAAATGAAGGCTACGATGACGCCCTGATGTTGGACTGGCGCGGACAAATTGCCGAATCCACCGGCGCCAACATTTTCCTGGTCATGGGCGACGGAAAACTGCATACGCCGACCCCGGACTGTTTCCTCGACGGCATCACCCGCAGGACGGTCATTGATCTCGCCAGGAAACGCGGAATTGAGGTCATCGAACGGAAGATCATGCCGGAAGAACTTTCCAAGGCGACGGAGGTTTTCCTCACCGGTACCGCCGCCGAAGTGACCCCGGTGGGCGAGATCGACGAACACCGCTTCACCCCCGGCGATATCACCCTTGCCCTGATCGAGGACTACGAAAAAGCCGTCGGCAAGAATACCTCCGGCGCGGCCAGCGCCGCCGAATAGAGGGGAATGAGGCAGGCGCCGCCGAGTTTCAG
>JAOUPW010000365.1 GCA_029879665.1 Rhodospirillales bacterium
GGCGGAGGAGCGCTTAAACTCATCCAACAAGTAAAGGGCGGATAAGGTGCTGCCCTTTTTCATCCTCGGCATCGCCCTTTTGCTGGGCGGGTTACTGGCCATGCGCTGGTACGCCACCGCAGATCCCAGGGTCTTGATGAAAGTTATCAAGTGGTCGGGGGGCATCCTGCTGGTGCTGCTGGTGGCGTTTCTCGGGTTCAGCGGGCGGCTGACCTGGGCCTTCGGCGCGGTGATGGGGTTGATGGTCTGGATCATGCGGTTCCGGGCGCTGGCGCGTACCGCCAAGAATTTTTCCCGTATGGCCTCCGGCGGTGCCGGGGGGCCAAGGGATTCCTCCATCGAAACCCGGTTCCTGCACATGACCCTCAATCACCGGGACGGAACCCTGACCGGCGAGATCCTGGAAGGGCCCCACGCCGGCCGTGCCTTAAGTGAGCTCAGCCTGGAAGAACAGATCGATCTGTTGCAGGTCTGCTGGACCGAGGATCCGCAATCGGCCCAGGTGCTGGAAACCTATCTCAACCGTACCCGGCCCGGCTGGCGCGAACACGCCCGCGCCGGAGGATATGAAGGGGGCGCCGGCGGAGGGGGCGGAAGTGAGTTCCCCGGCGGTGGGTCCATGTCGTCGGAGGAGGCGCTGAAAATTCTGGGGTTGGAGGAAGGCGCAGGTGCCGACGAAATCAAGGACGCCCACCGCCGCCTGATGGCGGCGGTGCACCCGGATCACGGGGGCACCGACTATCTCGCCAGCAAAATCAACCAGGCCAGGGATGTTTTGTTGCAGGGGTTGTGAGTGAGGCCGCGAAAGCGGAGTCGAATTCTAGCCGTTGCCGGGCTGCCTGGGGATTTCGAAATAAAAGGTGGTGCCGCCGCCGTTCCGGTCCTCGAATCCGATCATTCCCTTGTGCCGTTCAATAATCCCTTGAGAGATGGCGAGGCCGAGGCCGGTTCCGCCGGATTTCCGGGTGTCCGACGAATCCGCCTGGCTGAAACGTTCGAATATCCGATCGCGGAAATCAGCCGGGATACCCGGCCCCCGGTCGCTGACCGTCACCCGGGCCCCGGAATCGGTTTTGGCAATGGCGATTTCCACCCGTTCTCCCCGGGGCGAAAACTTTGCCGCGTTGGACATCAGGTTGGCCAGAACCTGGGTCAGGCGGTTGTTGTCCGCCCACACGGAGACATCATCCGCAGACGCAAGCGAGAAGGCCACCCCGTGCTGGTTGGCGTAGGTCTGGTTTGCCGCGATTGCCTCGTTCACCAGTTCCGGCAGATCTACGCGCGCGAATTTAAACTCCATTTCTCCCGATTCCAGTTTTTCGAAATCGAGAATGTCATTGACCAGGGTAATCAGCCGTTCCACGTTGCGATAACCCAAAGCCAGCATGTCCGCTGCCTTTTCCGGGATCTCGCCCAACCTGCCCGAGCTGATCAGCCCGAGCGAGCCGCGTATTGACGTTAGCGGGGTTCGCAATTCATGGCTGATGGTTGAAATGAATTCATCTTTTATCTCATCGACCCGTTTTCGTTCGGTGACGTCGATGCACATTCCCATGGAGGCAATTACGCGGCCGTTGGCGTCGCGGACAGGGTTGACCGTAATATCTCCCCAGAAAACCGTTCCGTCCTTGCGGCGGTAGCGCTTTTCGAGACGGTAGGAATCGAGTGTGCCGGCCATGAGATTCTTCAGGTTTTCATTGCTGATTTCCTCGTCGTCGGGGTGGCTGATATCAAGATTGCTGAGCGTTAATATTTCGTCCTTCGTGTAGCCCAACATCCGATGCCAGGCTTCGTTGCATTCGATATATTTTCCGTTCCAATCGGTTAGGGATATGCCGACCTGGGTAGTGGCGAAAATCGAACGGTAGCGTTCTTCGCTGTCGCGCAATGCTTCCTCGGCATGTTTCTGCAGGGTTATGTCGGTATAAGTTGAAACATGTCCCCCTTGCGGCATGGCATAACGGCGAACGTGTACCACCCGTCCGTCCAGCATTGAGAATTCATCCTCGGAAGGCACGCCCCTGGCGATGACCTTTTGATATTCCTGCGCTGCCAACTTGTCCGGATCGCCGGGGCCGTACTGGCCCTTGAGAGCCACATGCCGAAGAAGGTCGAGCATCTGAGGATTTTTCCGAATATGGAAATCCGGATCATACCAGAATTTTTCGCATTGTTTGTTCCAGGCGACGATCTGGTGATTCTTGTCCCAGACGGCAAACCCCTGATCGATGGAATCAAGGGTCGTTTGCAGAATTCGCGACTTTTCGGCGAGCTCACGTTCGCTGCTGCGAAGGGCATTCTTGATTTTTTCCTGTTCGTAAAGCTGGACCTTGAGATTTTCATTCAGGATTTTCATAGTCTCGCTTTGCCTCTGCAGACGCGAGGCAAAATCCAGTTTTTGATACTTGAGCGACAGGGTCGTGACCAGGGTTTCGCTTTGCCGCCGCGCGTTGGTCAGGAGAAGCAGGAGAAATAGTGAAACCATTATTCCCATGATCACATGCATCTCGTCCGCGGCCTGAAAAAACTTCAGGATCATCGGAAGCAGAACCGGAATCGCAAAGGCGGTAAACGCTCCCGGAATGGCATGAAGGGTGGCAAGCGCGCCGGCGGTCATGCCGCCAAGAACGAAGGCGGTGAAAAACTGATGAGGCACGGAATGTTCCGGCATCAGGAACAGTGCGGCTGATCCCCAGCCGATGCCGGACAGCGCGATCGCGGACACATATAACCTAGCCCACACCTGCGCCCGGTCGGGTGAAATTTCACGATTGCGAAAGGCGGCGACGAGAACGGCACGAAGGAGGATTGTGAAAATGATAAACGTCAGCCAGGAAACGATTATGGTTACGGAGACCATATTTCGGTGCACGAAAGCCATGAGCGTCGCATTGATCAGGCTCGCGGTGGCGGTGACGCCGATTCCCGAATAAAGATGCCGAACCTGATCCAGATAGACCTCGGCATCCTGCGGCGGCAGTTGTTCCGGATTTTTATTGGAGGAAACGTCCATAATACCATTCAACCAAGAAAAGTTCCTTTATCACAAGGCGGAAAGGCGTTTCGTCGTCCTTAAGGCTTGCGAGTCTTGAGGGAGGCTCCAAGGGGAGGGGCTAATTCAGGCTCCGCTGCTGCTATATCCCGGATGTTAAGCCCCGGGGCTCGGACATTCTTGAGACACACAGGAGGGGGGGGCTGGCAGTGATTTGTTAAGTCTATGATTTTTAAGAAATAAATTACCCCCTCGCAATTCAATCCCCTGCACACATGAGAATTCCGCGAGGGGAATTCAAGGAATTTGAACGGCTTGCGGCCCGGGAGTGGCTGTGGCACAAAGGCCCCGCCCGGCCCCCGATGAAGATATGACCGGACC
>JAOUPW010000366.1 GCA_029879665.1 Rhodospirillales bacterium
CGGTCGCCGGTTCGCCGTGCTGATAGCGCAGGACGGTGGCCAGGGCGGCTGCGGCACAGCTCAGGTCCCACTGTTGCAGAATCACGTTTTGCCGCCGGTCCTCCAGCAGCGAACGCACCGACGCCGGCCCGCCGGCCCAGACGGTCCCAGCGCCCAGTATCAGGGCGAGAATACAGGTCAAGATAAAAGGGCCGGTGAAACGGGGCATATTGGAATATCCTAAACGGCGAGCGGCTGTCGCGGTTGCGCTGGCACTCGCGACAGCCGTTTAGGGTTAGATTATTTGGCCCAGATTGCCGTGTAGGTGGTGTCGCCCGGCGCGGAATGTGCTCCTCCGGGTGAGCCCGCACCATCACCGTTGGTCGCAATCAAGGGAGTGGAAACGTCGGGGCCCACGATGCTGTAGTGCCCTCCAGCGATAGCAATGGCGGTAACACCGCCCGAAGCGTTGAGGACCGCGTCGGTGGTGATCACGGGGCACACGAAACCGTCCACCGTGCTCACGCCGCCTGCCGCCACTTGGTCCATCTGCGCGTCAGTCAGAGATAAGGGTTTGGCGTGGGCCGCGGAGGCGAATAGCCCCCCAGCCACAAGCGTCATCATGATCGTCATCGTTTTTTTCATTTTCGTTTCCTCCATAGTATGAGATGCGGCAATCGCCGGTTCGTCCTCAGCCCTTGTTTCGGGGCGGCGGGGCGTTTGCCGCGCCGCCCCAGGGCTCGGACGGGAGGCACGGTAACACTCGGGTTTCAAATCACAATTGAGAAAGGGATCACGCGCGATCACAATGCACGGCGCGCGCCGTGAACACCGCCACCGCCCTAACCCGCGACGCTGACTTTTTTCGCCACAGAACTTTTTGTAACCTCGCGGGATTGGGCGTCATGCGTCGCAACCCCCGCGCCTGATCGCGGTTACGGTTAGCGGTTCAGCACATCATCACGGGTGCTGGCGGCGATGCCGATGACTTCGGCGATCAGATCACTGGGGACGTACAGTTGCTCCAGTGTCGTTTGCAAATGTCCGGCGACCGCATCGAAGTGGGAGTCGTTCAACCCCTTTTCCACATGACGTTTATGAACTGCTCGCAGGCCCTTGCCTGAATATTTGTTGGGTCCCCCGAAAGCCATGGTCAGAAAGTCCTTCTGTTTCGAGCGCTGGCGATCCATGTCGAGACCATCAAAGAACGGAGTTAGGCTGGGATCAGAAAGGATCTTGCCATAGAAGATATCAACGGCGGCATCCACGGCGGCCTCGCCGCCCAGGCGGTCGAACAGGGATTGTTCAGCCGACCGAGGTGAGGCGCCGCTAGTTACTTTTTTTTTAGAATTTCCTTCCTCGCGAATTTCGACGAGGAAAGCGTCGACCTCGTTGCCCAGATGTTCGGCCTGCTTGGAAAGCTCACCGGCAGCTTCCAGAACTTGGGTCGCCGCCTGCCCGGTTTCGCTGGAGGCCGTGGTCACCCCGGTGATATTGGTGGTCACCTCCTGGGTCGCGGCGCCTTGTTCTTCGACCGCGGAAGAGATCGTCGTTGCGATTTCGCTGATCTCCTGAATGGTTTTGCTGATCCCCTGAATAGCATCGACGGCGCCTTTGGTCGCGGACTGGATATCCCCGATCTGGCCACCGATCTCGTCAGTTGCCTTGGCCGTCTGGTTGGCAAGGTTCTTGACCTCGCTGGCCACCACCGCGAACCCTTTGCCGGCCTCGCCCGCTCGGGCAGCTTCGATGGTCGCGTTCAGGGCCAGAAGGTTGGTTTGGCTGGCGATGTCATTAATCAGGTTGACCACATCGCCGATTTTGCTCGCGGCATCCGCCAAACCCTGAACCATATCGTTGGCTCGGTTGGCTTCTTGCACCGCTTCGTTGGAAATACTGGCCGAACGGGTGACCTGCTGTGAAATCTCGCTGATCGAGGCGCTCAATTGCTCCGCCGACGCCGCTACCGTAGAAGCCTGACTATTGGCTTCTTCCGCCGTCGCCGCCATTGCCCCAGCCGTTGACTGCATTTCCGTGGACGCCGAGGAAACCGTTTCAACCACGCTTTTGATGTTGGATTCGAAATTGTCGGCCATCCGCACCTGTGCCGTGATCACCGACCACGACAACATGGCACCGATGTATTCTCCACCCTTGTCGCGCACCGCCGACACCCGAAGATCCAGGGTTTCGTCACCCAGTTTGATTTTAGCGTTATGGGGAAGGTTTTTGGGATCGGCAAGAATGTTCCGTTGATGGGACGGGTTCTTATGGAAAATATCCACGCATTGACCGACCAGATTGTCCGCCTTGCAGGGAAGAAGATGTTCCAAGGTTCGCAAAGTCTTTATGCTGGTTTCGTTGACATAGGTAATGGTGAAGTTTTCCGGCTCCAGGTACATCACGTTGATCGGCATCTGATCGAGCATCTGATCCTGACGGTTGGAGTCGGCCTCCGCTTTTACCTTGTCGGTGATCACGCTCCAGGTCAGCATCGGTGCTATATATTTACCACTGCCATCGACAATCGCGGTTATGAGCAGATCGAGCGTTTCTTCTCCAAGTTTGATATGAGTAGTGAAAGGAAGGTTTTTCGGGTCGGCCAGCAACTGCCGCTGGTGCGACGGGTTCTTGTGAAAAATGTCAATGCATTGACCCAGCATTTCGTCGGCCCGGCAGGGCAGAAGGTGCTCGATTTGCTTGAGGGTTATTTTGCTGGTTTCGTTCAGATACGAAATCCGCAAATCCTTGAGGTCGGCGATCATGACATTGACTGGCATGTTTTCAACCATTTGTTGGAACATTTTTGCGTCGACCGGGCTTTTCTTGAGCATTTAAACTTCCTCTTCAAAAAATTCGAAAATAGATAATCATCCTGCTAATGCGAAAGCGTTCGTTCAGCAGCCAATCCCACAAGATGTTCCCCGTATAAAATCATCCTATTGTATGCACCTGCCAATTCAGGCAGATGTGACGTCTCTGTCTGAAATAGCTAACATACTGCAGAAAATAGCTATTTAATGTAAATTGGAATTAATAAATTCAATACAAGTGACAAGGCCGATTTTTATAAGTACCGGACGTATTAAATATAGAAATGGATGAAAAAAGAATTCTCATTGGGCGACAAAGGGAAAAAGAGAAGAGAAAATCAATAAATAATTAACTCAAGAACGAGTATTCAGGAATATTACAGAAGGAAGCATGTCTAAAATTCCGGACAAAAGAACGACACAGCATTTCCTTGTATAATATGTCTTCTAAAAAAACTATTTGCCGTTTGGGTTTTATTAAATGGATATTCTGGAACAAGTTCTAAAGCTTTTTGGCTTTAACGAGATGACGGACTCCATTGGCATCATTTGCTTATTGGTGTTGCTGGGGAATTT
>JAOUPW010000545.1 GCA_029879665.1 Rhodospirillales bacterium
GAAACCCCACTCCCCCTAAGAATTGGTGAAATATTTCATGCCCCAATATGCATGAAAGCGATTTATTTCCATGTGCTTTCGATCACTACCGGGGGAAAGACGCCCCCGGCGGGGGCGTTGGCACAAGCGGGGGAGAAGCCCTGCTCAACCAATTAAAAGGATTATTTTCATATTCCCCGATAAATGCGATATCCGGGAAATAGTTTCACCCTTCACCCCGCCCTCGCCAGACTTAGGCAAAGGGCCCGTTTTCTTTTCCTCATGGTTTTGAGAAATTCCGGTTTTGAATCCGCAACACGATGCAAACCTTGTGTTGCAACGATCCATATGGATAAATCCGGTCTCCGGATAATTAAAATTATAATCTGATCGAGAACTCTACTCACAACTCCGCAGGAGCCCCTCGCTCCCACTCTTACACAAGGAATATTGATTTGTTGAAAATTTCGTTCGCCTGTTGGGATTATGACCGCACCCTTCCAATTATGGATGGAAGGGTACCCATCGAAGGATGTGAACTTGAGGTCAACACCCTCAATCCCCAACAACTGTTCCCGCGCCTTTTACAAAACCAGGAGTTCGATGTTTCCGAGTTGTCAATCAGCAGCTACATGCTGCAATTGGCACGGGGCGAATCCGCTTACACGGCAATCCCCATTTTTCCTTCACGATTCTTCCGCCACGGCGGATTTTTTGTGCGCACCGATGCCGGGATTAACAGCCCCAAGGATCTGGAAGGGAAACGTGTGGGCATTCCGGAATACCAGATGACCGCTATCGTCTGGATGCGGGGAATTCTCCAGGATGAACATGGCGTCGATTTCCGCACCATTCATTACCTGACCGGATCCGTGAACGCGACCGGGCTTAAAGAGCGCCTTCCTCTCGATCTTCCCGCAAACATGGATGTGCAACCGTCGCCTTCGGATCGAAGCCTCAACGACATGCTGTTGGCCGGCGAACTGGACGCCATCTATTCACCGGCAGCCCCCAAGGCCTTTCTTGAAGGAGACCCCCGGATCAGGACCCTTTTTGCCGACCCGGTCGCCGAGGAAAAAGCCTATTACAAGAAAACCGGGTTTTTCCCGATCATGCATATCGTCGCCATCCGAAAATCCTTGGTGGAAGCACACCCATGGTTGCCCGCCAACGTGTTCAAGGCTTTCGTCGAGGCTAAAAAGATTGCCCTGGCCGCCATGGACGACATTGCCCTGGGAACGGCCAATCGCTCTTCGCTGCCCTGGTTTCGCCCGGAATGGGAGGAAACTAAAGCCCTGATGGGGGACAATATGTGGCCTTATGGCATGCGGGAGAATACCGCAGAACTGGAAGCGATCTGCCGATATTCCCACGAACAATATTTATCCGCCAAACGGTTGACGCTGGAAGAGATGTTCGAGGCCACAACCCACGATTTGCCCGGACGGTAGGCCGCCACGCCGTCGAAAGGGCGGCGGCGGTTTTTACATCAGGCTGGGCAGGTAGAGGACGATCGCCGGGAAGAAAATCAGGATAAGCAACAGCAGGGCATCACAAATCAGGAACGGAAAAGCCGCCTTGGCAACCTGAAGCAACGTCGTTCCACGGGGCGCTACCCCCAGCATGATGAACAGCAAAAGGCCGAACGGCGGCGTCGTGCCGCTCATCTCCAGGGAAAGCAATACGAAAATTCCGAACCAAACCGGCTCAAACCCCATCATTTGTATGATCGGGAAGAATATGGGCACGGAAATCAGCATCATGGATACCGGGTCCATGAACATGCCCAGCATGAGCAATGTCATGAACATGATGAGAACCATCATCAGCGACGGAATGTCGAACCCTGTTGCCCAATTGAGCAACCCCTGACTGGCCCCGGAAAAAGCGAGAAGTTGGCTGAAAACCGCAGAATTCATGATGATAAAAAAGACCATTCCGGTGACCGAAACGGTTGACAGCAGGGATGATCTTAGAATTTTCCAGGTCATCAGGCGGAAGGCCGAGGCGAGAATCATCACCCCGAGAACGCCAAATGCGGCGGCCTCGGACGGCGTCGCGATCCCGAGGATGATAAAACCGATAACCATGAACACGACGATGCCCATCGGCACGATGTTGATACAGATGGAAACGAGCTTTTCCCAAAAAGGTGTCGGAGCAACATCGTAACTCGGCGCGCCGGCGGGGTTCATTGTGACCTGCATGAAAATCATGCCGCAGTAAAGAACGGCCAGGACAATGCCCGGAAATAATCCGGCGACGAGAAGGCTTCCGACATCAATTCCGGCAATGCTGGCCAACAGGATGCCGAGTGATGACGGCGGGATGATCATTGCCAGGCCGCCGGTGCCGAGGATCGGCCCCATGGTCATTTTCCGGCTATACCCCCGGCGCTGCATTTCCGGAACCATCAGCGAACCCAGCATCGCCGTATTGGCC
>JAOUPW010000367.1 GCA_029879665.1 Rhodospirillales bacterium
CTCCGGGCAAAAGTTGGGCGGTGACGATGATTTCCATACAAATGATAATCGCCACCGTGGCCACGGGCCCGAAAAGAACCGCGAAGATGGGCGCCATCAACATGCCCGAGCCGACGCCGGCAAAGCCGCGCATCAAACCCGCGGCGGCGGCAACGGCAATGGCGATCAAGACACTTTCAGTGAACACGGCATTTCCCGGCAATGGAACTGGACGGCCAAGCAACAGGGGCCAGCATACCGATTCATAGCATCATCGCTGTTGCCGGGACACGGTTTAAAGGGCCGAGCAAGCGCCGTCCATCCGGCGTTACGCGACCTTGGCGCCGAGAAAACCGGGAATCGAAACCAGTATTTTTTCGACGGTCCGGTCCGCGTGCCGTTGCCATGCGGCAAGGGCCGGTTCCGCGTCGTCCGGTTTTCCTTCCACCGCCGCGCCGGCGAGGGCATCGACCGCGCCCTCCAATGCATCGATCAGGGCCTGGTCGTGGCGCCAACGTTCCCGCACGGTATCCAGAATCTGTTCCGGATTTTCGCTTTCCTTTTCATTTGCGCCGCTAATGGCCAGCAACCGCCGGGCCGGAAACAGCAAGGCCTGGCGGCCGTAAACGAAAGCCAGGTGGGTTTCACCCGCCGTCGCCGCGCGGAGAAGATTTTGCCGGGAAACGACGGCAAGATCGGCAAGATGTTCGGCAACCACGGCGCCGGCCGCGCATTCGCCGGCGGCGGTTACGGGAGGAGCGAAAACATTTTCACTTCCGATGTCGAAATGAAGTCCGGCATCATTTCCTCCTTCATCCGCCAGGAAGGGAAGCAAGATATCTTTGATCCCGTCGCGGCCTAACCGTTCCGTCCACGCGCGAACGCTTTCGCCGTCTGCGCGGGTATCGAGCATGGCTTGCAGCAGGCGGTTGACGGCAGCCTTGGCGTTGCGCGCCGGAATCACCGGCCCCGGCACGCCATGACGGGTTTGCGATCCGCCAAGATGCAGTTGGTAATGGGGGGCGTGTCTGCCACCGATTTTCTTGCCGATGCCGTGCAGGCCGATATCCCCCAGATGATGATGGCCGCACGAATTGTGGCATCCGGAAATACGAATTTTCGCATCGGGAAGCCCGGCGAAGTCGGCACGGGAATCGAGCAGGGATTGGGCGAAGGATTGAGAATTGGTGATGCCGATGGGGCAGGTTGCAACGCCGGGGCAGGCGACCACATCGTCCAGGGGCGCGGGCGCGCCGCCTGCGTCGAAGCCGATCTTCCGCGCGCCGGCGATGACGTCTTGAAGTGCGGCAGGCGGAACATCGAGCAACACCATATTCTGGTCCCGGGTCAACACCAGTTCCGAAGCGCCGGTGCGTTCCGCCAGATCGGTCAGGGCGTCGAGCCGGTCCGAAGAAATAAGCCCAAGGGGAACATTGACCACCACCGCGAATAAGCCGTTGGGTTGAAGAACGGCACCGCGGAGGCGAGGCGGGCTGCCGTCATCCTGCCGCGCATCCCGCCACGAAAGGGGCTGCCACGCACTTTGCGGCAAGGCGCGGACGTTTTCGAATTCCGCATGCAGCAAGGCGCGGAATTTTTCCTCGCCATATTTGTCGACAAGAAACTTGATCCGCGACCGGTTCTTGTTGTTCCGATCGGAATGGCCGTGATGAACCCGGGCGAAGGCTTCTTGAACCGCCGGCAGGTCTTCTTCAGGGACAAAATCGAAAATCTCGATGGCGGCGCGGGGATGTGTGCCCAACCCGCCGCCAGCGACGACGCGAAATCCGTTTCGGCCTTCCTTGCGCCGGGCAATGAAACCCAGATCGTCAATCCGGGTCAGGCCGCAATCGTGTTCGCAACCGGAAACGGCGGTTTTGAATTTTCGCGGCATATGCTGGACCAGCGGGTGACGCAACCAGGTGGTGGAAAGACGTTCCGCGACGGATCGGGCATCCACGTGCTCGTGGGGGCAGGAACCGGCCAGGGGGCAGGCCGTGGTGTTGCGAAACGTGTTGCCGGATGCCTCTCGGGTGGTGATGCCGCCCCGGTAAAGGGAGCCGAGAAAAGCGGAGAGGCCGTCCAGGGGAAGAAAATAGAACTGAACGTCCTGACGGGTCGTCAGGTGAATATCGCCGCCGGCATGGTCGCGGTTGACGGCGGCGATTGCCCGCGCCTGTGCGAAAGTGACCCGCCCGCCCGGCAACTTGGCGCGGACCATGTATTTCTCCGCCTGAAGTTGCAGGTAAATGCCGAAGCGCAGCCGGAAGGTCTTCCAGCGGTCTTCGTGCCATCGCCCCTGCTTGAACGAACGCAGCCCGGCTTGAAATTCCTCCAGGTCAGCGAGGGAAACCAGGGGTTCCCGCCGGTGGGGTATGGGCAAAGAAGTCATCGGTGCATCGGTCATGATCCGCCTCCAGGGTCCGGGCAACCATTGCCGGGACATTGGGATCATGAATATGGAAAATTTCCATAAATATCGACAATCAAGGCAATTGATAGAT
The DNA here is from genome assembly GCA_029879665.1 of Rhodospirillales bacterium. Taxonomy (GTDB): domain Bacteria; phylum Pseudomonadota; class Alphaproteobacteria; order Rhodospirillales; family JAOUPW01; genus JAOUPW01. The sequence goes on from JAOUPW010000367.1 coordinate 2,484, forward strand.
ATAATATTTTGTTAAATGCTATAAATTTGGAAAATATCTTGATTATTGTGAGCGCTATGAAAAAAAATACACCCCTGAACGAAGCCGACCTGCGGATACTCCGGGAACTGCAGAAGGACGCGACGACCCCTCTGGAACGGCTTGCCCAACGAGTGGGCGTTTCCAAGTCCGCCGTCTGGAACCGCATTCAACGGTTGCGCGCCGAGGGCGTCATCCTGCGGGAAGTCGCCGTGCTCGATTCCGGCAAGGTGGGGATCGGCGAGACTTTCTTCGTGGCCGTGCGCACGGCCAAGCATTCGTCCGGATGGCTGGAAAAATTTTCGGCGGCGATCCGGGAAATGCCGGAAATCATGGAAGCGCACCGCCTTGCGGGGGAAATGGACTACCTGCTGAAAGTCCAGGTTCCGACCACGAGGGACTTCGATGTTTTCTACAAGAACCTGATCTCGAGAGTAGAGTTGTTCGACGTTACCTCGAACCTGTCCATGGAAACCATGAAGGAAAAGACCGACCTTCCCCTCTAGAGCATTTCCGGTTTTATCGGAATCGATGGAAATGCTCTATCTTATTGTTATTACGCAAATACGTCGTCGCGGATCGCATCGATCCGCTCGGGATTTGCTATCGGCGGCGGAACGTTCTTTTTCTCATTCATTCCCCCGGCGCTCCTCCCATTTGCTCGGTTCTGAACCGGCGATAAGCCGTCCCAATGTAAAATTAAGCGTTCGAAAGAAAAGAGCGCTTCATTTTTAATCCGCGATTCAGAGAATTTGAGATTGTGACAAAGAGCAGAATGGAATGCATCCGCGTCGGAGAACTTGGGACGGGTTATCCGGCATTTAGCCTTGCCCAAAATGTCGAGCCCTAGGAAGCGGTTG
>JAOUPW010000368.1 GCA_029879665.1 Rhodospirillales bacterium
GACCGGCTCTACCGCTACGGCTGATCCCGAACGGCGGCGGATGACGCGATGAAACAAGCGCAGCATACGGTGCAGGTCGCGACCCAAGGCCAGGGGCTTTATGAAATCACCGCCCAAGTCGCCGGCTGGGTCGTCGGCCAGAATATTTCCAGCGGCCTGTTGACGGTCTTTTGCCGCCACACCTCGGCCTCGCTGGTTCTTCAGGAAAACGCCGATCCCGACGTTGCGCACGATCTGGAAATTTTTTTCAAGCGGCTTGTCGCAGAAGACCCGTCGCTTTACCGCCACACACAGGAAGGCCCGGACGACATGCCGGCCCATATCCGCGCCGCGCTGACCAATGTTCATCTGTCGATCCCGGTGATGGACGGAACCCTGGCGCTGGGCACCTGGCAGGGAATTTATCTGTTTGAACATCGCCGCAACCCGCACCAACGGCGACTGGCTCTGCACCTGACGGGGGAATAGAACGCGGTGGAACTGCAGGCGTTGATCTTTGACGTGGACGGCACTCTTGCCGAAACCGAAGACGCGCACCGCCGCGCTTTCAACCAAGTGTTCCGGGAATACGGATTCGACTGGACCTGGGGCCGGGATCTTTACCGGGATTTGCTCAAGGTAACCGGCGGCCGGGCCCGTATCCGTCATTACCTGCAAGGCATCAACGCCCCGCAAGGCGATGGCGACACGACCGACGCCCTGATCCGGGAAATGCATCAACGAAAAAACGCCGTTTACGCGGAGCTTCTGGCGGCGGGCCAGGTTCCACTTCGTCCCGGCATCGAAACCCTGTTCCGGCAGGCACGAACCGAAGGCCTGCGCCTTGCCATCGCCACCACTACCAGCCCGGAAAACATAACCGCGCTGTTGCGCAACACCCTTGGCGAGGATTCCCTGAATTGGTTCGAAGCCATTGGCACCGGCGCCAGCGTCAAAAATTTGAAACCGGCACCCGATGTTTACCTGTGGGTTCTCGAACAACTGAACCTGGCGCCGGAAGCCTGCCTGGCCTTTGAGGATTCCGAAAACGGCCTGCGTTCGAGCCGGGCCACGGGAATCAAGACCGTCGTTTCCCCGTGCCTGTACACCCTGGGGCAAAATTTTTCCGGCGCCGTGAAAGTTGTCGAGTCGCTGGAGGGGGTGAACATCGCCCAACTCCGTCGTTGGCATCGAGGGTAAGGGGCTGAAAAAAGAAGATGCGAACGCTCAGGCGCTCATCTTCTCGCCAGATTCCTCCAGGACAATGCGGTTGCGTCCCTTTTCCTTGGCGCGGTAAAGGGCTTCATCGGCGAGGGTGGTCAGTTCTTCCGCATCCGTAACCGCCGGCCAAGTGGCGATGCCGCCGCTGATGGTGACAAAGAACTCGCCATCGTTGGAAAGATGCCGGATGCGGCTGAATCCTTTGCGGATTTCATCCAGCACTTTCACCGCCTTCGGGCCGTCGGTGTCGGTCATAATGACGGCGAATTCCTCCCCGCCGTAGCGGCCGACCACATCGGTTTTGCGCAGGCGTTGGCGCAGGACCTGCGACAGGGTTTTGATGACCATATCGCCGACGGTATGACCACGGGTGTCGTTGACGGATTTAAAATTATCAATGTCGATCATGGCAAAGGCGAGCGGGCGGTTCTGTCGTTGCGCTCTTTTAAGCTCGGTTTCCAGTTGTTCCTTGATTTTAGTATGGTTGGCAAGGCCGGTCATGCCGTCACGGGAAATCAGCGATTCAAACAACCGCGCCCGTTCCGCCCGCGAACACACGGAAGAAACCAGAATATCCGGCTGTACCGGCTTGGACAGGAAATCGTCGCCACCGGTGCGGATCGCCATCAGGCGGCGTGAGGTACTGATATCGCCGGTCAGAAACAGGATGGGGATCTGCACATGGGCGGGATTGTGCCGGATAACTTCGGCAAGTTCGATGCCGTTGCAGGATGGCATGTTGATGTCCATCAGGATAACGTCGGGCCGGAAGTCGGAAAGCTGGTTAAGAATCAAAAGCGGATCGTTGACGATCCGGGTGGAAATGCCCGCGTCGCTCAGAAGCTGCGCGTAAAATTCCGCGAGAACGACTTCGTCATCGATGATCAAGGCCCGGTAGGGTTCCGGTTTTTCGGTGGAGGTCAGATTATCCAGGGCTTCGACCAGGCGGGCGATATCCAGGGGTTTGCTGAAAAACCCCGCCGCTCCGGCCCTGACTGCTTCCAGCCGGACCGGCAATTCATCCCGCGCACTGATGACGATGGCCGGCGCCGTACATTTGGAGCCTTCGGAAAGGGTCCTGAGAAGATTTGTTCCGGCCCTCTCGCTTTCGGGCAGGACGACGTCCAGGATCAAGGCCGCCGGCAAGAGGTCTTTCAGGGCGTTTTTTAAATCGTCGCCGCCGGCGAAAATTTTCACGTCGTACCCGAAATGACTCAACTGGGATTGAAGGTCGACGGCAAGATCGACGTCGTCTTCCAGTAAATATATCAATCTGTTGGGGCCGTAGATTGCGGGCGGAGATATCTCGTCCGGTTGGCTCGAGTCATCTTCCGCGAATTCCCTGTGCGGCTGTGAAGCCGATGCGCGAAGTTCCGCCGTCAGAAAGGCGATCTGATCGCGGTCTTCATCGGAGAGCGGCCCTTTGTGGGCATGAATGGCGTTGAGCAGATTTTCCAGGTTGCCGGCGGCACGGCTGATGGCGGGATATCCGAAGGTGGCGCCGGCGCCGGTCAGGCGGTGGACGGGAAAAGTCATCAGTTCGACATAATCCGAGATGTCTTTATCGCCCGTGGCGGCGAACAGGGCGTCCCGGGCGGCTTCGATCTCGCCCAGTCTTTCTCCCAAGGTGGCGGAAAACCGACCCTGAATGGCCTCAAATTGCGATCGGGACTTGGGGTCCGGGTGGGTCATGATCAGCTAGGGCAAATCCATGGTAAATATAAAATCCGTGGTTCCGAAATGCGCTCAGAACAAGAGTTTATATGGGGTGCACCGCCGGGATCGCCAAAGGAAAATTGATTAATCCGAGGATAATATTAGCATATTTCGGCCGTGAAGGCTTGGCCTATCCTGAAATCAGGAGGGTTCAGGGCGCGCCGCGCCTGTCGCCGACGGCCTCAAGAAAAGGGCCGAGCCGGGTGAGGGCGCGTTCGACCACTTCCGATTGGGCGCGGGCAAAGGCCGCCGCCTTTTCGGCCAGGCCACGGCGAAGGGCCTCATCGCCCAGCAGGCGGTCCACGGCCTGGGCCAGGGCTTCTTCGTCGCCAACCTGAAGGGCGGCCTCGGCCTGGACCATGTCGGCACAGATGTCGCGGAAATTTTCCACCCGGGGGCCGAGCAGGACGGCGCAATCCAGCAGGGCTGCTTCCAGGGGGTTTT
>JAOUPW010000369.1 GCA_029879665.1 Rhodospirillales bacterium
AGTGGTGGCCGCCGGTGGTGAATTCACCCTCACTGATGGCACCCTGGTCGGAGATACGGCGACCGGTAGCGTGACTTTCAACCGGGCCGCCAACACCATCGTCGCCACCAATGCCAGTGCCTTTTCCGGCGCCAGCGCCGGCGAGGTTATCACCGTCAGCGGCACCACGGAAAATAACGGAACCTATACCATCCAATCCGTTTCCGCGGATGGCAAAACGGTGACCATCGATTCAAATTATTTGACGGACGAAGGGCTTTCTTCCGGCAATGCGTTCTTCGATTACACCACGGATTCGCAAGTCGTCTTCAATACCGCAGGCACCATTACGGTCCAGGATACGGGTGGCGGCAATCTTGCCGGTGCCTTCGGTGGGCTGAAAGTGGGCGATACGATCACCGTCGCCGGCGCGCCGACCGCCGGCAACAATACCACATATACAATTTCCGCGATTTCCAATTCACCGAATTCTCAAATTACCGTTACCCCGGTTCCGGTGGCCAACGAAACAGACACCAACGGAACCGTCTTTACGGCTACGGGGTATTCCTACACGGCATCCACCCGGCTGGAGTATACCAGCACCAATACCGTCCAGGTTCAGGACAACGCCGGCACCCCCGTTGCAAATGTTTTCGCCAATCTCAGAGTGGGGCAGACCATCACCCTGAGCGGCTCGCCGCCCAATAACGGGGCCCAAATTATCACTGCGATCAATAATACCACATCTGAAATTACCGTCAGCGGCACCCCCTTCACCGTGGGAACCGATACGGACGGCGCCAACATCAAGGTCTATGCTGAAGACGGCACGATCACGGCTTCATCATCCTATTACTATGGCGATGATGTGGACCGGAATCACCGGGTCGATCTGCAGAGAAATTTTGATTTTGACGTAAATGCCATTGACCCCGCCTTTGAAAAAGCGATCCGCGCCATGGGGATCATTGCTCAGGGAGTCTTCGGAACAGAAGGGGGACTGGATCAGAATTCGTCCCGTGCGGACGATGCACTTTACCTTCTCAAAAGCGCCCTTGATCTGACGGATGGAACGCCCCCTTATGGCGCCGAACTGGATAGCAACATGGCCGAGCTGGAACTGGCTTTGGTGTTCGACCAGCTGACCCTGAGTCGGGCCACTGAAAAACATATTCAGCTCTTGTCGTTTTCGAAAGGCACCATCGGGGATATTGAAAATATCGATTCCGCCGAAGTCATCAGCAAGCTTCTTGCGGATTCAAATGCCTTGGAAGCTTCCTATAAGGCTATTTCCCGTGTCCGAGGGCTTAGCTTGGCTGACTATTTGTAATTACAGCGTTTTTTTAACATGCAGCCTTTTTCTGGCAATCTCTTGGTAACGAATACTTGTTAGGATTCTTCTAGGGTTTTTTATGGAAAACTTCTACCAACCTTCCTATTTAAAAATCTGTCCCTTTATTCAACCCGCTTAGTTTTTTGATTTTAAGGCCTTTTATGAATACACAAAATAAACCCGGGTATACGACCATTCCTCAGCCGGGGTCCGCCCGCCATACGGAAGCCTGGGCCCTGATTGAAGCCGCGCGCCGGATTGCTGTATCCATTGAAAATTTTGCATCAACCGACCAGAACGACCAGCAGGCGAAGCTTGCTTCAAAAAGAGCGATGCGGGACGCCGTGCGGCTGAACTGGCGTCTTTGGACCATTTTCCAGGCTGAAATCCTGGAGGACACCTGTCCGTTGCCAACCGAAATTCGCTCCAACCTCTTGAATCTATGTAAATTTGTCGACGAGCATACCATTCGGATTCTGGGCGAAATTTCGCCCGAAAAGATGAAAACCCTCATAGATATCAACAGGAACATCGCATCCGGCCTTCTTGAGGCCGGTGGGGAGATTGAGCCGGGCGAAGCCGCCAACGAGCAACCTCTGCCGGAAGATGTCGGGTCTATGAAACTCGACGTTTAAGGCAAATTTTCTTCAATAATATCAAGCATTTATTTCCATTCCTACTCCTTGAAATCTGCCCTCTGAAATGCTATATATAATCCCCTTGGACCGCTGGGTTTTTGCGGTCCGGGCCAAGGCTAGAAGAGCCAAAGGTGGGGATTTGCAGAAGGAACACCCCGAATGGACCCGTACGACCCGATCAAAAGTACCAATGTTTTCGCCGAGGTTTTTGCAAAAACCGCGCGCGATGCCGCGCGCGTCAGTTTTGAGCAGAATTTCGCCCGCCTGCAAAGCACCCTGATCGACCGTCTCAACGCGGATATCGAAAAGACCATTGATGAGGATAGCGTTAATAAGTTTGAAGCCAGAATTACTCGCGAAGCGGACAAGCTGACCGAAACCATTCCGGTTTTAAGTAAAATACTTTTCGAAGCGGAATCCAATCAAATCCGGCTGGGAGACTTGATAACCAACATCTCATCGGCCATCAGCGCTTTTTCGACCGATGATGACGACACCAACCTGACGGCGGCTGAGGTCGCCACCCTGTCAGCCCTTAAGGACAGCATTTCGCAAGATCTGGAATATCTGAACGTCCATAGCCTTACGGGAGTCATCCTTCCCGATTCCGTTGAAGACCTGAAAGCATATTACAGCACACTCAATGCGCTGACCCCGGTGGAGGGAACCGTTGACGCCAGCGGCAGCGGCTCGCCCAGCAACGATAACCGGACCTTGCTGGATCTGCTGGGCACTCTCGGCTCGCTTGCCGATACCGCGGACCTTGTAAATGACAATACAAAATATTTGGTTTTTAATCTTAAACTGGATGCCGAAGCGGAATTGAATAAGCTTGAAGCCGAAAGATTGGAATTTAATCTGGTCGAGCTGCAACGGCGGTCGGATGCTATTGATAATTTGAAAGCGGAAACGGGAAACCTGCTTCGGACTATTTCCATATCATTTGAAATACAAGCGTATTTCGTAGAAAGCCTTAGCCAGTCGTTGTCAGACCGACAACCTGAACCAGGCTCCGTTTTAAATCTATTCTTGTGATCGTTCTTCCTGCTTTTTTTGCGTTAATCGAAACTCCCTAATACAATAACTCATAATCATTTGTCTTGAGGAACTGACGTGCCCCTCCTAATTGAATTCAAATCCGGTGATAAACTGATCATTAATGGCGCGGTTATGGAAAATGCCGGGGCCAACACGAAATTACTTGTTCGCAATGAATCCGCGGTATTGCGCGAAAAGGAAGTCCTTTCCATCGGCGACACCAATACACCGGCTTCGCGGGCGTATTTCGCCCTTCAGTGCGCCTATATTTTCCCCGGCAAAAAAGATGAGTACCTGGAAAAATTCAATGGCCTGATTGATGATTTTCTTGCCGCTTCCCCCAGTTCGAAAGAGATTATCGACGGCA
>JAOUPW010000370.1 GCA_029879665.1 Rhodospirillales bacterium
CGCCTGAAAGAACTCGGTATCGAACTGCCGCAAGCCGCCGTGCCGGTGGCGTCCTACATTCCCTTCGTCATCAGCGGCAACCTGGTGTTCGTTTCCGGGCAGTTGCCCTTCCGGGACGGCGAGGTGGCCTACTCCGGCAAGGTGGGCGGCGGGATCAGCCTGGAAGACGGCCAGGCGGCGGCACGCCTGTGCGGGCTAAATCTGATCGCCCAGGTGCGCAACGCCTGCGGCGGGAACCTGGACCGGGTGACGCGGGTGGTGCGCCTGGGCGGCTTCGTCAACTGCGCGCCCGATTTCACCGACCAGCCGCAGGTGATCAACGGGGCCTCGGACCTGATGATGGAAGTGTTCGGCGAAGCCGGCAAACACGCCCGCGCCGCCGTCGGCGCGCCCTCGCTGCCCCGCGGCGCGGCGGTGGAGGTGGAGGGGGTGTTTGAGGTATCCGGTTAATTATCCAGGATTTGAGTGGAGGGTTCCGCTTCCCTTCCCTATTCGGGCTTGATCAATCCCCGGTACGCATGCCAGCTGGCATGGCCGACCAGGGGCAGGCTGACGGCGAGGCCGATGAAACCGGCGAACAGCCCCGCGCCGGTGATCACAACGATGACCGCCGCCCACGCCATCATGGGGCGAAAATTGGTCAGCACGGTGACGAAGCTGATCACCAGGGCCTGGCCGAAGCCGAAGCCCCGGTCCAGAATTATCGGCAGCGACACCACAGACCCCATGAAAACCAACGTCGCCATCACCGCGCCGACGGTGCTGCCCAAGGCGAGGAAAACGTAACCGTCGACGGAAAAGAACACGGCATTGATCATGGGCTGCAATTCCATCGGCGCGAACGGGAACGATAGCGCGAAAATAATCACCGCCAGGCGCATCCAGATCAGCATGAAAATCACCAGCACCAAACCGAATGCCAGCAGAGACCTGGTATTACGGTTCCATGCGCTCAGCGCGCCAATCAGAGTGATCTTGCCACCCTTTTCCAGCTCACGGCTAATGGCGTAGAAGCCAACGGTGAGCGCCGGGCCGATAAAAAGGAACGATTCCAGAAAGGGCGCGATCAGGTATTCGAATCCGGCCAGAAACAACCCCACCGTCAGCGCCAGAGCGGCAACCACGAAGATCAAACCGTAACCCAGACTGACCAGGCCGCCCGCCTTGAAATCGTGCCAGCCCTTGGCGAGCCAGCCGAATACGTCCTCGACGGTGACGCTGTTGATGAGATTCTGATATGGCAGCAGGTTCACCGGCGGCGCGGGTGTCTGCTGTGGAAATTGGGTATCGGTCATTGGATCCCTCCCCTGATGGCAGCTTCGCTGGATTATAAACGCATCAGGCGCCCCCCTGACAACCGCCGCCGGGCATTGCTCCGGCGCGGTCCCTTGGTTTTGTCACAATCCACCGCGCCTCCCGCCGCCCTGTGTCCGGCATCCCGGAATTTGCCGAAAGCGGGAATAATCCGCTTCGAACCTGAATTCATCCCCCCTCCCCCTTGCCAGCGGGCCCGGGAAAGGTCATGTGTTAAGGGACATGCCTGACGGACGCGACGCCATCACCATCCGCCTGATCGAGCGCATCTCCGATGTCGCGCCGGAATCCTGGGACGCCTGCGCCGGAGACCGCGATCCCTTTGTGCAATACGCTTTTCTCAACGCCCTGGAAGAAAGCGGCTCGGTTTCGGCGGAAACCGGCTGGATGCCACGGCACCTGACCGTCGAGGACGGCGCCGGCCGCCTTGCCGCCGCCTGCCCGTTCTATGTCAAAAGCCATTCCCACGGCGAATACGTGTTCGACTGGGGCTGGGCCGATGCCTATCACCGGGCCGGGGGCAGCTATTATCCCAAGCTGATTTCTGCGGTGCCGTTCACTCCGGTCACCGGGCGCCGGCTGCTGGTGCGCGACGACAGCGCCGATAACGGCACCTTATCGGATGCGCTGGCCTCCGCCATGGTACAAGTGGCGGACAAGATGAAGGCGTCCTCGGTGCATGTGAATTTCACCACCGAAGCCGAATGGCAACGGCTGAAGGCGCTGGGCTTTCTGCCCCGCCTCGGCCTTCAGTATCATTGGGAAAATAAGGGCTATGGCGGTTTCGATGATTTTTTAAACGAGCTCTCCTCGCGCAAGCGCAAGGCCATCCGCAAGGAACGCGCCCAGGTCCGCGAGCAGAACGTCAAGATGAAAGTGCTTAGCGGCCACGACATCCGTGAAGAACACTGGGACGTTTTTTTCCGGTTTTACATGGATACTTCCGACCGAAAATGGGGCAGCCCCTACCTCAACCGGGAATTTTTCTCTCTGCTGGGCCAGGCCGTGGGCGATGCCGTGGTTCTGGTGCTGGCGGAAGCCGGAGGCAAAATTGTCGGCGGCGCGCTCAACCTCAAGGGACGCGATACCCTTTACGGGCGTTATTGGGGGTGTACGGAGGCGTACAAATTCCTGCACTTCGAGGCCTGCTATTACCAGGCCATCGATTACGCCATCGAACACGGCCTCGCCTGGGTCGAAGCCGGAGCCCAGGGCCCGCATAAGATTCAGCGCGGCTACCTGCCCCGGCGCGTTTACAGCGCCCACTGGATCGCCGACCCCAATTTCCGCGATGCGGTGGACCAGTTCGTGCGCGCGGAAGCGGCGTCAATCGACGAGGAAATCCGGGATCTGATTGCAACCGCCAGCCCGTATAAAAAAGCGGCCCCGGCCAATAAAGAGAATCCGAAATGAAACGCTTTTTGTTCTTGTTGCTGGTTCTGCCGGTGGGGTTCGGCGCTTTCCTCTTTGCCGTTGCGGAACCGGCGAATGCCGCCGCCAAGTGCATCCGCTTGGTCCAGGACCGGGGCGGAAAATACCTGATCAACACGTGCGCGAAATGCCGTACCGCCAGTCTCAGCCACCAGCGCCCCGGCCTCGGCCCGCCGATCACGCGCACCTTTCCCCTGCCGGCAAAGGGCAAGGCGTCGCTGCCGTTCAAGGGGCCGGGCAAAACCCGGGTGATTTCGGAAAGCGCGTGCCGCGACGCGCCCAATCAGAACGGGGAAAAATCCGCCGGGGCAACGACGCAGGAACATTGCGTACAGTTGGCCCAGCGCCGGGATGGAGAATTGTCTTTTTACAACGGGTGTTCCGTCTGCCGCATGGTGCTGGCGGAACGGACGGCCCGGGACGGCGCCAAATCGGTGGAAACCTACGGGATCAGCGCCCGCAGCTCGTTACCGATTCCGGGCAAGGGGGCTTCGGGAATCAGGATCGTCTCCGATCAGCCCTGCCCCTGATCCCATAACCTTGAAGGCGACCGGATTCGGTACCGCCAAATTCAGTGCGGCCAAATTCAATGTGGAATAGTGACGATTTCCT
>JAOUPW010000371.1 GCA_029879665.1 Rhodospirillales bacterium
GCCGGTTTCTTCCGCCAGGATCAACTGGGTGTTCCGCGCGATGCGCGCGGAAAAGGGTGACGGCAGCGCTACCGCTTCATCGAGGGCATTGGTATGCAGGCTTTGCGTGCCGCCGAGGACGGCGGCAAGACCTTCCAGGGTGGTGCGGATGACGTTGTTGTACGCATCCTTTTCGGTCAGCGACACGCCCGAGGTCTGACAATGGGTGCGCAACATGGATGAGCGCGGGTCTTTCGGTTTGAATTGCGCCATCAATTCCGCCCACAGAACCCGTGCCGCGCGCAGCTTGGCGATTTCCATGAAGAAATTCATGCCGATGTTGAAAAAGAAACTCAGGCGCGGCGCGAAGGCATCCACATCGTGGCCGTTTCTGATCGCGGCGCGCACGTATTCAACACCGTCAGCCAGGGTAAAGGCCAATTCCTCCACCGCCGTCGCGCCGGCTTCCTGCATGTGATAACCGGAAATGGAAATGGAATTGAACCGGGGCATGTGTTGGGTGGTGTAGGAAATAATATCGGCGACGATGCGCATGCTCGGGGCCGGCGGATAGATATAGGTATTGCGGACCATGAACTCCTTGAGAATATCGTTCTGGATGGTGCCGGAAAGCTGTTCGGGTTTTACACCCTGTTCTTCCGCTGCGACGATATACCCCGCCATCACCGGCAACACGGCGCCGTTCATGGTCATGGAAACGCTCATCTCATCCAACGGGATACCGTCGAAGAGGATTTTCATGTCCTCGACGGAATCGATGGCAACCCCCGCCTTGCCGACGTCGCCGACGACGCGGGGGTGATCGGAATCGTAGCCGCGATGGGTGGCGAGATCAAAGGCCACCGACAGGCCCTTCTGCCCGGCCTTCAGGTTGTCGCGGAAAAATTTGTTGGAATCTTCGGCGGTGGAAAACCCGGCGTATTGACGGATGGTCCAGGCCCGTCCGGCGTACATGGTCGCGCGCGGCCCACGCAGGAACGGCGCGAACCCGGGAAGGGTATTCACCGCCTCCAGCCCTTCGAGATCATCGGCCGTATAGAGCGCCTTGACCGGAATGCCTTCCGGTGTCTGCCAGACGAGGGCCTCGGCGCCGCCTTTGACTTCACCGGCGGCGGCGGCGTTCCAGTCTTTTAGGGTTTTTTTCGGAGGACGGGTCATGGCGCCTTATTCCCTTGTCACGGTCGGATTATAGCCAAGGGCCGTTGCAGGGGTGAGATTTTTTGCGGGTGCGAAAAACTCGATATCCAAGCAGATTAAAATTACACCACATATATGTATATGTACAAAATATGGTAGAATGCTTGCGTTAGATTGCAAAATGTTGTTTATAATGGCACACGACTTGAATCCTTCTAAACATAACCAGCAAGGAGCATTTTTCGCGAAAACCCATATAAATCAATCTTTTGGGGGAGGCTCGCGAATCAGAATTCATCATGACAATAGAATGGACACCCGAACGTACCAGCACCCTGATCGTCCTGTGGGAAGAAGGCCTTTCAACCAGCGAAATGGGCCGCCGTCTTGGTGTTACTAAAAACGCCGTCGTGGGAAAGGTTCACCGCTTGGGCCTGGCCAAACGCAACTCACCGATCCGCAGCAAGCCCCGGTCCGAACCGGCGGAAGTGGTGAAGATGGAGCGCCTTGGACGCGATATGTGCAGTTGGCCCGAGGGGGAGCCGGGAACGGAAGGTTTTCATTTCTGCGGCCGACCCGCGGAAGCGTCACGTCCATATTGTCCCGAACATTGCGCCAAGGCGTATGTGAAATCGTCCAAAGGAAAGAGTTTCCGGGAAGACAAGACCGAGGCCGCGTAACAACGGCGGCCTGTATCGCCCTAAATTGGCGGGGAACACCCGCCAGGATATTCATCAGACCACCTGGAAGGCCGGGATTAAATCCCGGTCTTTTTTTGCCCGGCTTTTTTGGGGTCAACTTTTTTTGCTGCCTGTTTGGATATCATCCCGTTAATATCCGGCCATGAGCTATCTGGACCGCATCCGCGATCTTCCGCCCCTTGATCCATCGGACTATTGGCCATTCGCAGTGGAAGGAGTGCGAGTGGGATTGGTTTCGCCCGGTTTTGCCCATGTCCTGACGGATTTTCCCCTTGTCTTTCATATCGATGGTGAAACCGTTTCCCTCAATCCGACCCTTGCAACGGCGGAAAGCCGCACCGCAGCCGTCGCCGGCGTGTTGAAATCGCTTGCCCGCCGAGGCATGATTCCAGGTTGGCGGGATGAACCGTATCCGGTCGGTCTTTCCTTTGACGGTGAAGTTTGTTTTACCATGGAACGGGCCGCGGTTCCCCTGTTCGGGGTTCGTGCCTACGGCGTTCACATAAACGGCATTGTCATCGATGGCGGCGGTCTGAAAATGTGGGTCGCCCGGCGCAGCCTGAGCAAGCCATCGGCGCCCGGCAAACTGGATCACCTGGTCGCCGGTGGTCAACCCGCCGGTCTCGGTTTGAAGGAAAACCTCATCAAGGAATGCGCCGAGGAAGCGGCAATCCCGAAGAAGTTGGCAGAACTGGCGACGTCCGCCGGCGCCATTTCCTATTGCACGCTCCGCCCCGAAGGTATCCGCAACGATGTTTTATATAATTTCGATCTCGAACTGCCACCGGAGTTCACACCGCGCAACACCGATGGCGAGGTCGAGGAATTCTTTCTCTGGGAAATCGAACAAGTCATGGAAAGGGTGCGCGAAACGGACGATTTCAAATTCAACTGCGCCCTGGTAATCATTGATTTTCTATTGCGCCGGGGCTTGATCCCGCCTGACCATCCGGAATACGGTGGCCTCCTTGCCGGCTTGGGTCGATGTGGGGCCGTCGGCCCGGAACGGATGGATTAAAGGATATTATGTAATGACGCAGCAACAGAACTGGAACGTTTACCTTTCCGGCGAAATTCATAGCGACTGGCGTGAACAGATTGCAGAAGGCGTCAAGAAGGCAGGTCTGCCCGTTACCCTTATGGCGCCAGTTACCGATCACGGTTCCAGCGACGATTGCGGTGTTTCCATTCTGGGTGACGAGCCCAATCCCTTCTGGAAAGATCACAAGGGTGCCAAGATCAATGCCATCCGCACCCGCACCCTGATCGAACGTTCCGATGTGGTGGTGGTTCGTTTCGGTGACAAGTACAAACAATGGAACGCGGCTTTCGATGCGGGCTTCGCCGCCGCCCTGGGCAAGCCGATGATTACGCTCCACAGTCCCGACATTACCCATGCGCTCAAGGAAGTGGACGGCGCCGCCATGGCTGTTGCCGAAACGCCGCAGCAGGTGGTGAAGATTCTCGGCTACGCCATCAACGGTACCCTTTAGGGCTGCTCATTCCCGAACCCGG
>JAOUPW010000372.1 GCA_029879665.1 Rhodospirillales bacterium
GATGGTGATGATGCCGGAGCCTTCCTGTTCGAGGATTTCCCAGGATTCGATCATGTTGGGCCAACTGCCGAAGGCGATGGCAAGAAACAGAAGGGCGGCAAGAAAATAAGAAAAAGCGTCGATGAAACCTTTTCCCCGGATGCCAATCCGGCCGTAAAAAAGAGTCGTGCGCAGGGAATGCCGGTTCAGGATTGAAAGAGGAAGCTGCAGGAAAAGAATCGACAAAACCGAATTGGAAACGATTTCATTGGTTCCGAAAAAAGGGCTGTCGAAAGCCTCCCGACCAATTACATCATACAGGATCAGAAGGGCGACGGAAAAAAGCCAGATAGCCGAAATGGAATTCAGCACCTTGGCAAAGGTGCTGATAATTTTTTCGGTCGTTAATTCCAACCCGGAAATGCTACCCGTCATTTCCCCTCCCGGCATACGGTTTATTAATTTTTTCGGGGCATAAACTGACATGACCGAAGCAAGTTGGCAACCGTCAACTTCTGAGTTTCCAATTTCCGCAATTTTTACGACAGGCGTCCAAGGGGGGCCGTTGGTCCGGCTACCTATGGTAGGGACTTCCGGAATTCCCGGTAATCAGTTCCCGCGGGGACCCGGTTACTTTTTATATAAGTTCAACCGAAATGTTCTGGTTGCCCCCCGCCGCGACCGAAACCGATTCCATGTTGCGTTCTTGCCCGCACCTCAGCCGTCGGAGCATGACCCCTCTTCTCCGTGAATAGAATAGTCGCACCCGAACAAGGGGCCTTTCAAAGCCCCGGTGGGGGGCGATTATGGGACCTGAAGGATGCGCTACGCTAACCGGCTGCCGTGCGAGTATTCGTCTTCCGTTCACACTGAGCGTTTTAGAGATTGCCCCGCCTTAAAGCGTATTGATTTTGATGCTTTGATGCGAATTTCTTCACCTGTGAAAGGATTGCGCCCTTTGCGAGCAGCTCGCTTGGAAACGATAAACGAACCGAAACCTACAAGCTGTACTTTTTCATTTTTCTTAAGCGAGCTTGTGATCGTACCGATCAAAGAATCCAGGGTTTCTTTCGCCGCTTTTGCCGTACAGCCTGTCCCAGCTTGAATAATACTATTCAGATGCTGGCGATCGCTCACCCCTTCCGGTGTCGCTTTATACTTTTGGGCGGGGGCGGATTTCGAGGTTGCTGTTTTCTTCTTGATTTTTTTGGCCACGCTTTATTTTCTCCTAATTGACGTTAAAAACGAATCGCAGCCACAGTTTAATCTGAGCCTGTAGATATAATACGAATCGCCTTACTGGTGTGTTGCAAACAAAGTCCGGCGTTCTATCACCCTCTCAACTCCCCTGCAATAGCTCCATCACCGTCGGGGGAACAGAAGTTAACCGCTCAGAAAGGCGGCAGTTATCCCATGCCCCTATTTATTCCCCCGTTCCTTTTCTATATGGTCATAGGCGACGTTGATGGCTGCCATCTTTTCGTTGGCCAGATCGATAAATTCCTGAGGCAGTCCCTGAGCGATCAAAGTATCCGGATGGTTTTCCTTTATCAGCTTGAGGTAGGCCTTCTTGATTTCCCCATCACTGGCATTCCGGGTTATTCCTAGGACCTGATAGGGATCGGCTTCCGTGGGGTCCGTATGGGTGGCGAGAATGCGCTCGAAGTCATCGGCGTCGAAACCGAAGATATGGGCCACCTGTTGCAGGTATTGGATCTCCGCGGGGGCGACAACCCCATCGGCCTTGGCGATATGAAATAGGACGCCCATGAGTTCTTCCAGCACCGCCGGCTGGTGAGCGAACATATGTCCAATTTGCTGGGCATAGGGTTCGAACCCTTTCGCGTCGGCCTTGGCTTCATTGAACAGGCGTCCCACTTCCTCTCTTTCGCTGGGAGGAATATGGAGCATGCGCTTGAAGGCGGCGATTTCGTCCCGGGTGACGACTCCATCTGCCTTGGCCATCTTGGCGCTGAGGACAATAACGGCAACAGTAAACGCCACCTGTCGGGTTTCGCCTGTTCCCGCCCCGAATTCCGCACCTTGCCTTATTTTGGATTTGTCGATCTGGTGTCCGGCGAAGGCGCCCAACAGCGCCCCCAACGGCCCGCCGATAGCGAAACCGGCGACACCGCCGATGATTTTACCCCATATGCTCATAGTATATTATTTGCCGCCACGCTGAATTTAATGCCGCTTGCCAGGGAACAACGAGGAGATATCCTAGATGCGGCGAACCGTAGCACACCTGAGAGTAATAAGCGTTTCATAATTTTCCTTGGTATTTGATAATATGCCCGAACATAGCCTCATGGCTCCCCTGCCCCCTTACCCGGGGCCGGGACAAGTTATCTCCTCGATTTTCCCTTTTAAACCTGGCAAATAATCGATCAACAACACCGCAGGGTTATTAATGCCTGTTAGCTTGTTTTACAAACATTCTATATGCTAAGAGACGCAAACTAAATAAATGGATGGGTGCCCGAGTGGTTGAAGGGACCGGTCTTGAAAACCGGCAGGCGTTCACGCGTCTCGTGGGTTCGAATCCCACCCCATCCGCCAACAAACCATCAATCATTTCCATTCCTCATTAATTTCACAATCGTGCTATATTAAACGCCAGTTCGTTCGTGAGTGCCTATCATTATTCCGGGAGCCCCGCTCTTGCGTATCGACATTGTTTTCGATCCCGTCTGTCCTTGGTGCTATATCGGCAAGCGGCGCCTGGAAAAGGCGCTTGCGCTGCGTCCCCAGGTCACGGCTGCACTCGGCTGGCGGCCGTTTCTTCTCAACCCTGAATTGCCGGTGGAAGGCATTGACCGCACCGCCTTTCTTATCCGAAAATTCGGCAGCGAGGCCCGCATCCGCAGGCTCTACGGCGCCATCAGTTCCGCCGGTCAATCGGTGGAAATCGAGTTTGCCTTCGACCGCATCCGCCATACACCCAATTCGGTCAACGCCCACCGGCTTGTTCGGTTTGCCGCGCGCTGGGATAAAGCCGGGGACGCGGTCGAAGCCTTGTTCTTCGATTATTTCATCAACGGCAAGAACACCGGAGAGATCGGTGTGCTTTTGAATATTGGCGTCAACATGGGGCTGGATGAAGGCGCGCTGCATACCTACCTTGCCGGCGATGAAGACGTTGAGCTGATTTACGAGGAAAACGCCCGCGCGCACCGCCTCGGTCTCAATGGCGTTCCGACATATGTGTTCAATGATCAGCACGTGATTTCCGGCGCCCAGGAACCGCAAATCCTGGCCCGCATGCTGGACGTGGCCCACGCCGCGGAAGCGGCGGCTTAGGCAAAGAGTCGCGGAAGCGGCGGCTTAGGAAAGAGCCGCGGAAGCGGCGGCTTAGGAAAGA